>CAYYNL010000020.1:0-35066 GCA_964472925.1 uncultured Fibrobacter sp.
CCACTGTACTGACATCTGCTTACATATACTCTTTACTTTGCGATAGCGGTGGTACACAAAGGTGGTCATCAGGTTTGAAGTTTAAGTCCTTTTCTGCAATAATCAATATGTACTTTCGCATGGAAGGGAAAAGAAAATGAAATAACGGGTGAATTCTTTTACGGTAAAGATGAAAGAAAAGCAGTTTAACTGAGTGAAAAAGGTCAGGATTTTCATCCATATCCAGCCATTTTCTGCATTTTATTATTCCTCCGCATTGTTTAACAATTGAGCAACACTCCTGCATAACCGGTTCACGGTGATGTGCATAATAGATGTACTTCTGATCCATCAAATCCTGCGGGTTACGACCAGAAAGCAACTGAAGTCTCTTCTCTGATGTGGCAAAATTAGGTACACTGAAAACCAGGGTACCTTTTTCACTGAGCTTCTGAAAAAGCTGGTAAAAAAAGAATGCAGGATGAAGCGGGAAATGCTCCATTACTTCATTGAATAAGATCAGGTCAAAGGAGTTATTATCAAGTGGTATTGGCTCTTTCATCAGTTCCACTGCAAAGGATTCTATTGCAGTACTATCAAAGCGTTTTTTCCATTCGGGTTCCAGTGGATGATAAATAACGGTAGTAGGACAGCCATAAGTAAGATGCAGGTGAGAAGACAGAATTGAGGCTCCTATCTCAAGAACACGGGTAGTTTGATTGACTGGTGGCATAAAGCAAAGAAGGTTAACGTAGCGGTTCCAATGCAGCTTAATGTATTGGTGCCCCTTTTCGTCATGATATTTCTTTATTTTCGAATAGGAATTCTTCAGAAGTTTTTCTGCTTCAATGAAACTTACCATAGATAAAATTTTACACTTGCGGACTGATGCTGGGTATAAAAAAAAGGACTGCAACACTTAATTGCAGTCCTTTTATGGCCACAGAAAGAGTATAAATTAGATTATCTCTTTTTAAACTCTTCTTTTAGTGTTTTGTAAGTAATCGATTCGATCTTAGGTGTGGTAAATGTGGAATCATAAGTTGGTTTGGCATCGGTTTTCCACTTGTTTTCTTTTACCCAAAGCTGAGTAAAGACCTGTTTTGGGCATTTTTCTCTGTTGATGGACAAAATGATAGTATCACCTCTGAAATCATAATTACCCCAGGAGATAAATTTCCAGTCCTCTTTCATGAAGGGAGTTGTCTGGCCCACCAGCTCTTCTGAAGACTGAAACTGGCCATCTTTTCCAAAGTTAAAGGTTCTGGTGCTTTTAGCCTTGAAAGGTTGATCTTCAGCCTGAACGATATGCGCATCGATCCAGTTTCCGACAATTGAGTTTTTTATTTCAGAGGCCTTTTTCTCGTTGTCTAACAACACAGGCATGATAGAATCGAGTTTGTCCATTTTGGCCTTTGCCTGAACCAGCCAATTGATATTTATAAAAGAATCACAGATAGCCAGAATACTGTCAGCAGTTTTCAGATGAAGTCCTGTAAGGTTTGATTTTTTTTCCACTATGTTTTTTTTGAGGTTTTCCAGATAAGGTTTATAGGATGCCATGGCTTCGGTATACCATTTTTCTGCTTTTTCGATACCAATGGCCATAGAATCAGTATATTTCCTGATCAGGGTGGAATTATTGGTTTTTTGACCGGTGCTGACGTTATACATGGCGATTTTAGCATCAGCAACGACACTGTCCGGAACACCCTTTTCCAGCAGAGCTTTGATCCTGGCTTCTACTTCCTCGACCTTTGGACCACTTTTGCACCCAATAATTGAGATGGTAGCTATAGAGATGGTTAAAAGAGCAAAGACACTCTTAAAAAAACGGTTCATACGTCCTCCCGCTGGTTTATATAAAAATTGCCTGTTTTTCAACAAACAGGATAATCAATCGTCTAATATACATTATCTAAAAAGCCCGTAGTCATTCATATTACATTATTGTAATTTCCAGTCCTCTTTGGTTAATTGAGAAAGGAATCACCGATGCGTTACTCTCTTCTCGCTTACTTAAATATTCCCTGAGAGCATCTGCCCTTTGAAGATCCGGAGAAAGAAAAAGGGCATATCCACCGCCACCGGCTCCTGTAAATTTGACAGCGCTCTTGAAAAACAGAGCATTGCTTAGCAATTCATCACGAATAGGGTTCTGATTTGTGCCGAAAATTAGACTTCCAGCCCTGCTTTCGGTGTCAATGATGTTAGCCAGAGTGCGTAAATTGTTGGTTTCTATGGCTGTTCGGGCATCCTTGGCCAGTTGTTTCAAATGGTTAAGAGTGATATCTATGGAAGGAATATTAGAACTCATCTTCCGGCTTGCTTCGGTCATGATCTGATCTGAAGGTATGGAAGTACCGGTATAGTAAAGAGTAAAAAGATCAAGATTGGATGATATAAAAGAGGAATCAAGATGGTAGATAAGAGGATCGGGGATTAATCCAGGTTTGCTCTCGATTAGTTTTAATCCACCGGTACTACCCCCAATCTGATCCTGCCAACCACCACCGGCTTTCAGTCGCTGTTCAAGACTTACTATGGTAAGAATCTGTTCTTTGAGATCATACTTTCGGCCCAAAAGCTGATAAAGTGCTGCCAGAATGGTTAATGCCAGTATCGATGAGGTGCCTAACCCCGAACCTTGAGCAATAGGACAAAAGGTGGTTAGCTCTATTCCAAATCCGATCTTTTTAAGAAGATCATGCAAAGTGGGACAGTCCGGATGGAATTTCTTTGAAAAGCCCGCCTCAGAGATAATTGATTTTTGAAGAGAAAAAACTGTTGAGCTACTCAGGGGATCAAGCTTCTGGAAATCAGTGATAATTTCCTGTGATCCTTTGTCTATAGAAACAAGAAGAATTTCAGGATTGGAGGATTTTCGGCAAAAAACCTGAACCGGGGCATTATTATAAAGGTTTGCTGAAAAGTTTACAACTGCCCCACCGTTTCGCAGAGTAAAAGGAGGCATATCAGTCCAGCCACCAGCCAGATCGATTCTTACAGGGCATTTTGCCAGAACGGTTTTCCCAATTCCAGGGCCCTGATTTATGAATCGGAATGGATCGTTATCAGCTACTTTTTCAGAGACATGGAAACATGGTTTGATAACTTCTGACAGATCAGGGGAAAGCTCTTCAAGAAGCCGGTTGCGGTAAAGTTTGAGCAGATAGTTATCTGTGGAAAGGTAAAATGATTTTAACTTTTCTATATCAGCTTTACCGGAAAATGCAGCAGTAAAATCATTGAGGCTGGTGGTATTCCAACCTTTACCAGCAAGGATCTGTTTTCTGAGCAGAATGCAGCGGATCTTATTTCGCAACTGGTCCTGTTTAATGGGATCGGTTTGACTGTTAATTTGTTCTATAGAGTAACGCACTGATGAGCGGAAAGTTTCACTCCACTGTTTACCTGGAAATTTAGTCCAGTATCCCGAAAGAAAATCATTGGAACAATTCTTCACAAAAAGTCTTGCATGTAACAGATTCCGGGGAAGACCATCATCCCAGATTTCATCAAATGTCAAATTATGATCGTCAAGCCACTGTTTAAAAGGTTTGCCACAGAAAACTATTTGATCAGCCGGTGTGTCAAAACCGAAGGTATCCTCGATTCCGGTGACAATCTTTACGCTCCCATCTTCTATAGTACGCTGATCGATGCAAATTCCCTCCGGAATTGTAAAATCGCTGTTCCAGTTGCAGATTCCAATAAGTAGATTATTACCCAATACATTCTCCAGAGTACAATTCTGAACCGATTCCCCGATTATCAGCTCGTGATGCCCTACCGGGAGTGTAAATTGGTTTGAGTTATAGACAATCAGATCTGGTGTATCAGGGATCTGCAACTCCTGAAAATCACGGGCATAGAAAAGAGTCAACTCCCTTTTGCGAAGCTCTATGCACGACTGGAAAAAATCGGGTACACTGGACAAAGGAAGAAAGGTGGCAGAGCGGGCGATTTGGGCTCTGAGATTAAATTTACTGAAGATCTCGAAAAACTGTGGAAGCAGTTCCGGGGGTATTTTTGATCTGCCAGAAAGGTGCGCCTGAAATTTGCAGAAGTCAACTCCAAGAAGCGTTGCGGTGATCAGCTCAAGATACAGACTGAAAGAAACGGAACCGTTTTCCAAAAGATCAGTAAAAGATTTTCCATCTACGGTTCTTATTGATGAAGTATCGTTTAGTGCAGCAACAAAATCTTTACTAAAAGAGATTATTCCAGTGTCTACTGCACATTCACCAGTACCTTCCAGAAGAGCATTTTCCTGGAGAAATTTCAGATCAGCCTTCTGAAAATAGTTAATTATATTGGATCTGAAGGAATCAAACTTGAAAACACCATGATTTACCGCTTTGGATATTGGTGCTCTGACTGCAAACCCACAGATATCACCCCGGTTTTCTTCCAGCTCAAATGTGTCAAAATCAACGATTACATCTGCAGAAATGGTAACAACCTCTCCACTATTCCAGGGGTATTTTAAAAAAAGGCTTAAATGCAGATCTAATACTACTGGTGAAAAGATGCTGCTGGAAGGAAGAGGAAGCGGGGTAAAAAGCACTCCTTCTGGAGCATAGAAAGGAGTTTGGGAATGCTTTTTTCCAGCATGGATTATCAGAATTGTTTCATCATCAATTTTTTCTATGCGATTTTGCAGATATCTTTTTAATGCCAGTATCGTTGCACCACCGCTTCCAATATTACCACCTTTTGGATCAGCATAAACAAGGAAATTAATCATAGGTGGATAGAGGCCATGATCGATACGTTTTCTGATAAGAGTCCGGTAGACTTCTGCCTGCTTTTCAGAAAAGGTTGTTATAATACAGGTATTAAATACAGACATGTAGAATCGATCCTTCCCGGGTAAAAAATCTCCTGAATCAGGTTAACCTAATTTCCGCGTTGGGGTGTATACAGTCGCGTATCATCATATTGAAATGATAAGATTTGAAGTTTTTGAAAGCCTTATCGACAAAGTGATAAGTCCAAACACCTTCAATGGCTTCCCCGATTGTTATCGGGGCGTGAAAGCGTCAGCATCCAGCTGCGGAATCAGGTTTAAAACTAATTAGTCCCAATCTGATTAAAATAAAATATATCCTAACCTTCACGATAGTTGCCTTTGAAGGGATTTAGAGCTCCTCCGAAGCGTTTTTTGGGGAAGGTGCTTATCGCTGTAAAGTTATAATTTTTTTGCCAATAAACTTCCTATTATCTGATTTCTGGATAATGTAGACGCCATCTGGCAACTTATATCTTTGCAGATTCTGAAACTCTTTGTGGATCAATCTGCCTGAAATATCATATACTGCCATATTCTTGCTAATTTCAGGGAAGACAGATTTTTCACATTCTCTATATTCTTCAATCCAGATAGGTGCAGTAAATGCATATTCTCCTCTGAAATTTTTAATTTTTAAATAGTAATAAGCAGAATCAAAGTATTTCATGTCAAGCGAATAAGTCAAATGAACTTTGTGATCCTTACAGGGAATGGATGCAACTACATTTCCCTCATTAGTAATAATCTGTACCAAAGCTATTTTATCCAATACATCAGAAGTATCCGGATCGAATATGTCAATCTTTGCCAGACAATGTAAAGGTCTGGATAATATCGAACCCAATATGGAATCATTTATAGAATAATAAATGTGAAGATTACTGTTTTCTGTGGCATAAACCCGGCGTTTTTTTAACGCCTCAAATAATTTCGCACGGGTTAATTCTGTGGCAAGAATCGCAGTTCTGCTACTGTATTCCTTTATCCATTCTTTGTAGTGGCTGTCAGAATTTGCCGTTGGTCCTATGTGCCATCCCTGGTCTAAAGCTTTTATGTAGCTTGATTCAAAGATTGTATGTCGGCGCACATTTATAATTTCCAGCAGATTAATTGCCCTGTCCAGTTGAGGGGAGTAGTTTCGAAAGCCATTAAATTCATCATATTTCTCTGTAGGATGATTCCACTGAGCTATACAGGTACTGTCCTTCATAAGAAGAGCATAGAAGGGATCACGATCGATGTCTCGCCACTCGTACCATTTAGAATTAAACACGTTTATATGTCCCCAGTATTTGGTCATCTCAAACCCGACAATGGCTACAAAGTCTTCTGTTGTGTACTGATCTGCAATGGTTAAGGTACTATCAAATAGGTACCTGTCGCTTCTGGAAGAATGATCGGTAACAGCAATAAAATCGGCTCCGTATTTACGGGCCTGAAGGAAAGCTTCTGAAGGAGGTCCTTGCCCATCTGAAAAGGAGGTATGAGAATGCAAATCTCCGAAGTATATCTGGTAATTCTGAGCGTAAAGAGATGCAGCAATATAAAAAGTAAGTACCAGGACTTTGACTGTAGAAAGAAAAACAGTCATTCTTAAATGTATATTACTCCTTGGCACAAATTATTCTCTGCCAGGTGAAGGTGGAGCGGCAATCCAGTTATTTGGATCATCAGAAAACTGATCCGGTTTTTTGCGTGTCAGGGCCATGCCCAATCCATCTGCTTCATTTGGCCATAATTTTCCGTCTTCGTATGCGACCAGGTCGACAGCTTTATAGGGGACCGTAATTTCAGTACTGTCGGTGTTGGGTTTTAATGGTTGCAGGATCATGATAGTATCACCACTGTTTCTTAGTCCTCCCTGTGCAGTATTGAAAATTCTGACCTCTGCCGGGACATTGTAATAAGTTCTGAACTCTTCCACAGAGATAGTATCTGAACTGATAACTATCAGTTCGCCACTTTGCAGCGTAATACCTTCAGGAAATATAAACCTAAATCCCTTTATCTGCCAGGTATTTACCGGATATTCAGGATCAAACAAGGGTACAGGCTGATTACTGATATTTTTTATTTCGATGTATTCATCGCGGCCGTTTTGGGCATTGTACATAATTTCGGTGATAACGACTTTCCCTATGGCAGGTTGGGAATTGGCAGCCCCTAAAGTTGGATTAACAAAAGTGGTGAAACGTTCTTCACCGGCGCTATTTATGTAGCGTCCAATGGTTTCATTTCTATCCAGCGCCTCAAATGTAAAGCCATGACAGTAACCTCTGGTTAACGGATCACTGGAATTTGCAAAAAGATAAATCTCCTCACCATTTTCACTTAAGCCGAAAGAGGATTGCATATTCTGGTTGTTAAACTGTGATTCATAAAACACCAGATATGCACCGGCTTTTATTATAGTTCCATCAGGGATACGGAATTTGTTTGGAGAATCTTTTGAGTCTGTCATGAACCAGCCACTGATATCAACAGGAAAGCTGTTCGGGTTGTATAATTCTATGGCATCCTCATAGGGTGGATCAGTATGGGTCATGACTTCATTGACAAACACCGGCCCCGGGTCCATAACTCCAGGCGAACCGTTTTTTTTAAAAGAGAGTCGCCACTGTGAAGCAAGCGAAAAGTCGGTGTTTTCATCTATGGAGATCGGTACTAAAGAATAACCTTTACCATCTGCAGCGGGTGGCCATGGGCTTCTGTCACTATATTCTACGGCCAGAAACTCTCTTTCCACACTTAAGTCCATCAGGGCCAGACGTTCTCCGGAATTCTTAAGATTACTGGTATACTGGTCAAAAGGTTCTAAATTATAACGTTTTTTAAATTCGGTTTTATTGGATGCCAATACCAGGAATTCTCCCGGCTTAATACTTGCATTGCTGCTGAACTTATAATCGATACCATCGCTGAAAGCGACCCTGTTCAGGGAGATTTCTTCAGAACCACGGTTATAAAGTTCTATAAACTCTAAAGAATCTGAAAGTAAAGGGTCATCGGAATAAGGATTATAATTTATTTCTGTAATAATAAGATTATATAAAGATTCTCTGGGTGGCGTATCTTCAGGAGGATTAATCAGTGCACAACCGGTTAAAAGGCAAAAGGTGCCGAAAAGAAACGATAATTTTATGACTGCTATTGTTTTCATAATTCTTCCGGAAAGAAATCCTCAATTAAAGCTGATTTGCTACTGTTAAGCAGTAAGTCTTGGGAATAACGTGAGAAAACACCTCTTAAACAGGTGGAGAATTTGGAAAACCCGGTTCTCTGTAAATTGAAAGTTCTCACCAGATCAATCATCCATATTGGTACAAAAGAGGTGTAGCACTTTAATTCCAGAATCGCATGACTGCAGTTGACATTATCCAGGGGTAAATCACAGGGTATCATGTCTGCTTCTACCGGTATGGGATAATAATCATTTTGAGCCTTATAGCGTAAGTTTATATCGAATGTTACCCGTGCATATTCATCGTAATTGGAGAAGAAAGCCTGACGACGGTATTGCACCAGTACAACCGGGTGAGCATTATATCTGAATGCGGTTTGATAAAAAAGATCTCTGTGTTTGGCGTTTTTCTGGTCTTCAAGCGGTGGAAGCTGATCGTCAGTGGCAAAAAAGAACCTTGGATATTCAGGATCATCGATCTTGGCGCGGGTTTTTCGCACAATGTCACCTATACGCTGCTTTATCTCAAAAAAAAATGGGTATTTTGGGTTGTCTCCATAACTTCTTATGCGCATGTTAAAGCGTTTTTCCACTTTCAATATTCTTTTGCGAAGGAAAAGATAGTCCGGAGTATCAAAGTAAAGACTGTTGATCTTATAGTATTTATCGGGAGAAAGAGCTGAATACTTATCGTAAGAGCAATAAGGCTGTATAAATTGAATGATAGGATCTACCAACTGTATAGGTATGGTATACTTGAATTCAAATCTATCAAGCAGAGCGGGTGTTGTAACAGTCGAGACAGCAGGACTTTGCCTGGTTCTACTTTTCAGTTCAACATCTGTCATTCGATAATCTCCATGTTTTCCGAGAGGTAGTTGCGTATTGGCCTGGTTGATAGTAATCCGGCATTATCGATAACGTAGAGATAATTGCGCAAAATGCCATGTTTTATCCAGACCATATCGATCTGGGTTTTCAGGATGTTTTCTTTGATGTCTAAAAGTACAAGAGGATCGATTCCCTCTATCTGCAGGAACTTTTTCAGTGACGCTTCAGCATCCACCTCATTAATTCTGTTGGATAAATACCTGTATTGGGCAATAAGCTGATTCAGATCAGCCAGATCCTTTCGAACCTTTTCGCCTAGCTCATCCTTGATCTGTTCATAGTTTTCAGCTTCAGAAAGAAGATCTGCCTTGTATTTATTGAGTTGATGACTGGCCAAGGTCAGATTGGGGATTCGAAAACCCAGCTCAATTGCAAATGCATTATTGAGATTGTAATTTTTACCCTGATATTTACGATTATATTCATCTACTCTGTCACCATTATCGTAAAGAAAGCTTAAGGCATCAAAAAACTTATGTGACTGCGCTTTTTCCATTTTAAATTTGGAATCAGCCAGATTGATTCTGGTTCGGTAAAGCTTAATTGAGGCATTATTAGTATCAAGTGAAAAACTGGTGTTTTCGATGCGGTTCATGATGGTTTTTATGCTGACAAGATCAGAAGTATCAAATCCGCTAAAGGTGGTGTCGTTAAGATAGACTTTTGCCCTTTGCTCGAGAACAGTGATATATTTTTCTATTTCAAAACTGAAAACCGCCTCTTTTGACATGTCTTTTTCTTCTTTGATAAGCTTCTCTAATTGAAAATCTTCACTGTAGGATAATTTTTCCATCACTTTGATACGATCATCATACAAAGTGAGAAGATCCTTATAGAGGACTTTGAGTGCCTTTTGCTCCAGCAAATCAATTATGGTGAGATACCGGTTATAGAGGGCAAAATTAAGCAGATATTGTCTTTTGGCCTTTTTATTTTCTATCAAAGCATCATTGTAATGGTTTCCAGTTCTTGTTTCCTGAAAACCCCTGGGCGAGATCTTTACAGTGTATCTGAAATCGACATCAGTAAATCCGGTATTTCTTATTTCAAACCCGATGTCATCTATGCCAGGAATTCCAGGATAGGATTTCCTGATCTCAGTATTTTTATTGTCCTGCGATTTGACTACGGGATCCTCATGTGCAGACAAAATAAACTGTTTAATAGTCACCAGCTCAGCAGTCACCGAAGAAGCCGATAATGTCAAAAAAATAACAATATAACGAATCACTTCCTTCATAATGACCTCTTCAAAGTAGTGAATTGTGAGAGCTTATCCGACCCGTTATCAAAGGTGATCAGTATCGATTGATTACTGAAACTGATACCTTCAGGCTTTAATGAAGGGTAATTTTGGAGAACTTTAAGGTCATTACCCCCTGTTAAAACCCACAGACGTCCTGAAGCTACTTCGATATTATTGATGGAAATCGTGGCATTAGATAAGATGTAAAGATTGTCATTATCAAACTGTATATCTGAGATCTGGTAAATAAGACCGGTACTGTCATCTTTAAGGTGCAGAAGTTTCCACAGGCTGACATCTGAAGCATTGATGGTACCTTTTTCGAAGATTGATTTGGCATTATTTATCCGCAAGATTGCAGAGCTGTCATTAACCAGTGGCGCTTTAAAACTAAGATAGAAACTGTTATCTTTGAATGCGATCCCCTCTATATCAGGGGTTCTTTTGACTAAATCAACCTTGATAAGATCTGTCCAGCCAGTTTTGGGGCTGACCATTTTTGCAGCCTTAGCTAATTCATCAATAAGTTTAATTTCCCCTGCGAAAGAAAACGTTTCTCCTTTTCTGCTCAGACGAATCAATCGCTTTCTATTGTCCGGAAGTGTGCTTTTTTTTGTGGGATTCTGAGAACAGAGCAGATAAATAAAACCATCATCTCCAGCAGTAATTCCTTCCAGGTCACTGATCTCTCCAATCCCTTCAATCTGTATCTCCCGTTGTATCGTACCATTAGAATCTATCAAAAAGAGGTTTTCAGACTCATCACTGATAAGGCAGAATTTCTGTATATCCGCAAGGTATTGCACACCTGATGCCTCAATGCCAACAGAAGGTCTGATATTATTATGCCAGGAGATATTTCGGATGGCTGGTAAAACTGCAGATTTAGTACTGTCTTTACGGGTAGCAGCATGGATGGTAGAGAACCCAAGCAATTCCTTAAGATTTGTCTTAGGTCTGTCTTCAAGAGAAATGCGTACCTTTTCACCGAGGAGAAATTTGTTGTTGGGAGGAAGTTTAACAGTAACCTCACGGCCCCAAATGATATAATCCTGGACAGTTCTGAGCCTGATGGGGTATTCCACTATTCGGGCTCCTACACCGATGACTTCTCCTGGGACTACATTTTTCTTATCGGTAATTGAATGGACCAGAACTTTCTGTCCCAGAGCAACTGAACTATAGATATTCTCGTGAATGTATCCCAGAACAAATGAGGGAGCTTTGGAATGTATTGTGGCAATGGAGTCGAAGGCAGGTACCATTTCGCCTTTTTTGTAATGAATCGCCCCGATGATTCCATCATTTGGAGCTATAATGAACAATTTCTGTTTCAGTTCGTTATATAAGCGGAGCTGGTCCTGGTACTGTTTAAGCATCTCTTGCAGTGGATCTACGCCAAAAGAAATTTGACTATGAAGATTTTCATCTAAAATCGCATTTGATTTATCTATACGGGAGAGTTCTTTTTTAAGATTTTGGATCCGGATCAGAGTGGGATTACTGTCACTTGTACCATTATCTTCTGTGTTAATACTTCGAAGTTGTTTCATCAGTTTACGGTTAATCTCGTATTGAGATTGGAGCTGCTGAAGTTCCGAAAGAATCTCTATGAACCTGGCTTCATTTTCGGTTTTTAACTGCCGGACTTCCGATTTTGACAGGTTTGCCTGGGTCTTGCTGCGGGTCTCCATCTCATTTATCAGATGGGTATACTCGCTTATCTTAAGATCGATTTCCGGACTTCGCATCTCCATCAAAGTATCCCCGGCTTTAACCGATTGTCCCGGAGTTATTCTCATGTCTTTTATTTCAACACCAAATTCAGCGCTGATAACCATCTCTTTGGTTTCAGCTATTCCATAAAAGTTGGTGGACTCACGACGGATATTGATTGTCACGATAGTCAGTGCAATCACCAGGCTGATAAGTACTGTGTAAAATAGTTTCATAATCTGTGTCTCGATTCCTTAAATTGGGTCTGAAGATGTGGTTTACTCTTTTTCAGTTACAATTCGACGGTCGTTTCCTGGAGAAGAAGATTAACATCTTTAATTGTGTCCAATTTACGGATGTCTAAAATGAATTTCTCTTTTGCTTTAGAATCCCTTAATTTGACATGATAGGCATAATCTAGCCTCTCACCCTGAGCCAGTTCTCTAAGACTTATCAGAGCGAAATTTTTGCAGTAGGTCTTCATAATCTTTTCCAGATTTATCTGGTTACCTTCTATATTTTCCAGATTAAACCTGAGCATCCCATCAAAGTGTCGCTTCTGACCAAAGGGGGAGAAGTATAGCACGATCGCTGCCCCGCAAAATCCCAGTGTTCCCACGATAGCAATTCCATACCCGAAAACTCCACAGGAGATTCCTGCTGCAACTGCCGCGAACATGAAAATTATGTCTCTGGGGTCTTTAAAAACGGTCCTGAAGCGAATAATGGCCAATGCACCAAGAATTCCCAAACCTCTTACCGGATTGTCCCCCATAGCCTGCATTATGGTTCCGGCAACTATAGAGACCAGAATTATTGCCTGAACAAAATTCCTGGAGTAGGAAAGACCACAATAGGTTTTTTCGTATGTCAGTGCTACCAGAGAAGATAACAGAAAGGAAACCATCACAGTATAAATTATACTGACAATCGATGGGTTAGTGGCTGTAGTCTGAAGTGTTAAAAAATCCAGCATGTTAAAATTACTCCTTGTTTTATTCAAAAACTAAGTTACGAGGTTGAGGTTACATGTATGATGTAAAGAAAAAACGCTGATGACTGACCCAATATTTAATTGTTATCGCCATTACTACTTCCTTTAAACTCGTGTCCGAAAAAATTTTAACCGCTAAAATAAAAACCGATCTCTTACTTAATTAAAAAGTACAAGGTACTTTCCAGTTAATCCCTTTTTTGTTAACGACATGTATTAAGAAATAGTAGTAATGTTACCTCTTATCATAACCGGTAAGTATGCGATGCCACTTATGCAAGGCAGACTTACTCAGGTAATATAAAAGTTGAATAATTCACTTACAAATTACTATTCAAAAAATAAAGAAAACTACATTATTGCCTAGTAATTTTTTAATAAATTCTAATGTCATTAGATGATACGTCTCTTTATAGGGTTCATAAATATTTTTCATCACTGCTGGAGCTCTAAGCTGACAGGATTTCAGATATTAAATTGCACCTGAATCATTTATTTAATAAATAAAACATAAAAACCCTTATCTTCAGTTCCTGTTTCTAAATTTGATGATTTGTGATTTGGAGTTTAATATATAAGCTCTCCAGAAGTTAACTGCCTTTTTAATTCCTCCTGTTGAGCAGAAAGTATTTTGGCTTGATTCAGTTTTTCCGGTTTTTCAAAGCTGACTCATATATAATGAGTTAAGAGTTCATAAAAGATGAGAATTTCCATACTCAGGAGCGGTTCCAGCGGAAACTGCACCCTTATCGAACACAATGGTTGTAGAATCCTTATTGATGCAGGAATGAGTCAGAAAAAGATAAAAGAGGTTCTGGAGGAAGTAGATCTGGAGCCAGCCAAAATTTCAGCAATCGTTGTAACTCATCTTCATTCAGACCATTGTAACTACTCCACTATTCAAATTTGTCGAAAATTTGGTATAGAACTTTTTGTTCATCATAAAAATGTTGCACCATTACGCAATACCCTGCAAAAGGGAATTACAGGTGATGACCTAAGAATCAGAACTTTTAACGACCAGACATTTCAAATTGGAACACTGTTATTCAAGCCATTCGATATCTCACATGATGCTTATGTGGTCACATCGGGATTTAATGTCTCTCCGGAATCTTCCAATGAAACCTATCTCTCCTATGCAGCTGATCTGGGCTTTTTTCCTGATGATCTGATATTCCTTTTTCAAAATGCAAAAACAATCGTATTAGAATCTAATCATGACACCGATCTTTTGTGGAAAAATCCTTACAGACCCTATATTCACAAAAAAAGGGTTGCGGGTGAAAAGGGACATCTTTCAAACCGGCAGTCTGCTGATGCTCTGGTAAAAATTGCCAGGAACTCTACCAGAAAACCCGATAATGTGATTCTCTGCCATCTCAGTAAGGATCATAATTCACCGCAATTAGCTCTGGATAGTGTGAGCGCAATACTTGGAGAACAAAATATAGAACTGGCACTTCATGTGGCCAGAAGGGATCAAAGGACTCCGTTTTTTGAGATCAAATAGCACTGTTTACTTTTTAGTCAGACGATTTGTGGTATCCTGTAATTTGCTTTACCAGGATCATCTTCGCCTGATAGAGTCGAACACTCAATTGCCATGAGGCAATATTTGTAAATCGAGAACGCGTTCACCCTGATTCCCTCACTTTTTTATGGTAATAGTCTTTTATAAGCTCTGAAAAAATTAGAAAAACAGAAAAATCTTCTGGTAAGGCATGCGCCCTTTATTGGTTACAGCTAGCCCTAAAGATTGAACGTCAGAATGCGAACGTTCCGTTGCTGTCAAATTTATGAAAGCATATTCTTTGTCAATCCAGGAACTCTCTGAAGCTGAAAGGAGTGCCTTGTAACATCGGATTGGGGGAGCCAATGGATACTGAACGATTTACATTTGCATCTCATTTCTGGCTTTCAGGAAACCACTGGCTAAGCCGGTGGAGCCAGATGTCGCGTAAAGACACTATCGTGCTTTTTTGCTTTCGCGGCTTTGCCGCTCAATCAAGCTATCGGCCTTTGGCGGTAGTACTTGACTTTCATCAATGCCCATTCCTTGGCTATTGCATCTTCATCGTTTGACCATGAAGAAACTTTACTGGCAATCGCCTTTACTTTATCCGGTGCATTACTCATGGCAATTCCCAAACCTGCAGCCTCAAGCATCGGAATGTCATTTTCGGCATCACCAAAAGCTACGGTTTGAGATAAATCAATTCCGTGAGCCTGTGCCAGCATCTTAAGACCAGTACCTTTGTTTGCCAGGGGATTCATAAATTCCAAGTAATGATCCCAGGTCCTGCAAATATATATGGAATCTTTCCATAAACTTCTGAAATAGGCTTCCTGTTTATCTAATTCTGATGAATCCCCTACAAACAGAATCTTTGAAGGTGAATGGCCTATAAACTGATCAAAGGTTTCCAGAAAGGTAAACTCAGTAGAGGTTTGCTGATAGTAGAGGTCGTTCCAGGGTTTGTTTTGTGGCTTCTTTAAAGTATAGAGTTTTTGGTTAATATAGTAATTTAGAGCAAAGTTCTGATTTTGAGCATAACTAAGCAGAAAATCGGCATAGCCTGAATCTAAGGGAGCCTCAAATATAAGTTGAGAACTGAGATCTTTCCCCTTAAAAACAGCAGCTCCGTTTAAAGTAAGCATGGAAATCTCCATGTCCTCACTGCAATATTTACACATGCTGCTCCCCAGTCTTCCTGAGGCAAATGCAACAACTGCACCGATTTCCTGTATCTCTTTGAGAGCCTCTAAATTGGCGTTGCTGAGTTTTTTATGGGAATCCAAAAGAGTTCCATCAAGATCAAATGCAAAGAGTCTGGGAACCATAAAACCTGCATTTCTATCATTTAAGCTGAAATTAATGACTTTCCAGGGTTAATCTTTAACCGGATTATTGATCGTTTAGTCCATTTTTATTCAAAGCAGATATGAAAAATAGTGTATTACCTGCCACTCCGAGAACACTTTGAGAGTGGACAGATTTAAAAACAGATGGCTCTTAATATCCTAATCAGATCTGGGTTAGTTACCTAAATCCTTTTTTTGAAGATTACACCTATGATATTATTTTTTATTTCAATAAGAATACTAATCAGAGTATTAAAAATCTGATTGCAACATAACATTTTTACGGAGGGCTAATGGATCTTTTAAAGCAGACTATAAAGGATTTCAGCGATGAGGAGCTGATTAATCAGTATTTAAATCACCAGGGAGAGTACACACCGGAAGCCTTCAGTATCATAGAAGAAGAGGTGAATTCACGCAACATCGATAAGAATCTGCTGAGGAAAAAAACGGAAGTCGAAATAAAAAAAGGCCAATTGAGTCTGGACATTAATGATTTTGTCCAGTTTGAAAACACATTTTCCAGAAGCGATCTGATGCTTGCAATATCCATCCTTAAGGAGAATGAAATACTGTTTTATGCTGATAATCCCAACTCGGTTGATTTTATTCCGCTTGAAAGCGAAATCTTAAAGAGATTTTCTATCCATGTGCACAAGGAGCACACAGAGAAAGCTCGCCAGCTTTTGGATGAACATTTTGAAAAAGTGGGTTCAGATTATCTCTCAAAGTATTGTGGAACAAAGGACCAGCTTAAATCCTTTAATTTCCATGATATCAGCATATCAGAAAAAGAAGCAAAAGAGCTGATCGATGTGGGTTTTTCTTCAGAAGAAGTAGAAGTTATCACCCGCTATGGGAAGCGCCTTCTTGCTGAGGTAGATGCCATCGAAGAGCAGCGGGTAGTCTTTTTTTATGATTCGGTAGAACCGCTTCTGAATTTGTTGCAAAAAAACACAGATAAGTTAACCCGTAATGATCTGTTGGCTGTTTTGGAAATATTACAGATTTATTGTGATGATCCTCAGTTTCCAAAATTCATGGATGAGGCGATAACGACTCTTTTGAGTTTTTTCACCGGTGAATAAGGCTCTTATTTAAGGAAAGTAATGGTTGCTTCTTTCTTAAAAGCGGCTATGGTTGAAAGGGAGGCTTCTTTGTTGAAATGGACTATCATTCCTTTGCCGGGAGCGGTGGTAGCAAAAATGGAGACCGTTTTACAATTACACATCTCTCGGAAAGCCTTTGCAAGGGTGTAAATATGCGATAATATGGACTGTTCAGAATTTTGAGCAGTCCGGTATTCTACTCTTAATGCACCGGCATCGGTAGTGTACACATCGAGTATCTCACCAAATGGTTTTACTGCTTCTGACACTGAAAATACTGAACTGCCAAAAATTTCCTCCATCTGCTCTCTGGTTTGTTTCATCTCCTTGCTCATTCCTGCACTTCGGTAAGTATTTATTAATCCAAACCATGCATGCATGTTGTACTTGTTAAATGATATGGCAATTTTATAGAAATTTATGGCCTTTAAATAATCATCCCCGCAGGCTTTGGCAGAATCCACCCACAGGTGGGATTGATGTTCAGATTTAGAAGAGATTTTTTCTCTTGATCTGTTTTCCTCATTTGGTTTGTTGTTTTTTTCTTTACTTTTTTCATTGTCTAGTGTATCTACACTTTTACGGGAAATCAGAATTTTCTTATTTAAGATATAGTGCTTTTGATTTATAGGAGTAATAAATTCGGCACCAACTATTATCAGAGTTATTAAAAGCAATCCTGCAGCCGGAAAAATCAGGTAGTTTTTTTTCTTATTTATAGCAGTATCATCTGTTCTGATAAGTGGTGCTGATTTCTTTGAATCCTCATGAATAACTGGTTGCACTCTTTGCTCTTTGAAAACAGAAGGAGTCGCTTTGATTTGAGAATCGTTTTCAGGCAGGGAAACGGGAAGTGGTTGGTTGTTTTTTTCAGATGGCTGCTCGGTTATTGTAAATTTTACATTCAGGAGGTGAAGCTGTTTACTTTGATATTGTAATTCATGTGGAGTTAGATTTTTGAGCAACACAAAGGGTGGTTTTTCTACTATAGACAAAGCATTCTGAAGAGAGATGGTGGGGTCGTGAGCAAGTTGTCGTGCGATGATCATTTTAGCTCTGTCATTACTGATGGAGGTTACTGTAAGAGTATATTTCATTTGATCTCCGGATTTTAGGCAAACTTTAGAGAATTAAAATTCTAACCACATTACAGTTGTGAGCAGGATCTATCTATATTATAACAACCAAAAAGGGTTCTGTACAAATCCGGCTGTTTAATTCGGATAATTATTGTAATAACCTTAGGTATTGAGCTAAATAAACTATAAGAAATATTATTTTATCAGACAGGCCAAGAAAGATTGTTCCAATCCTGTTCTTTGCTTTTTTATTAAATTCTGTTTTTTCCGATTTGATATATAATTACGTTATTTTTATTTTGCCACTTGACCGCTTTATGTGGCAGGATTCATATTATGAATCCTAAAAATTGAAATACCTTTTTGAAAGGAATAGGGCTTAATGTCGAGTGTCAAAAAGAAAAGAAAAGCGAAAATAAACAGACACAAGCGTAAAAAACGTCGTCGCATGAACAGACATAAAAAGAAGTAAAGACGCTGCATCATTACTTTATAAAGTATTGTTGTGTCAGTTTCAATATGATCAAAAATTGGAGGTGTATTTTACATCTCCTTTTTTTATAATTATTGGATTTTTTCGTTATCATTCCACCGAAAAAACCTGTCAGTTGCTCCTGCCAATTTGTGTGCCTGTTTTATTTTATTGTCCAAAAAGTAATTTCCCTTATTTGTGGTATTATCAGTTCGATTCAGGTAAAGCTTAATAACAAAACTAACTCTTCAGAAAGACCAGATGGTTTTACAGGGTATAGTAACCGAAATAGCATATCAGAACCAGGATTCTGGCTTCATGGTTGTGCAGTTAAAAGTGGAATCAGCGAAAAATAGTTACACCTGTGTTGGCGTGATGCCCAATGTTGTGGCTGGAGAGTCGGTTCGTTTTCATGGTGAATGGGAGACACATAAACGGTTTGGACCGCAGTTTAATGTAAAAAGATACGAACTGGTGAGGCCTTCTACACTGGAGGGGATCGAGTTGTTGTTGGGATCCGGCTTTATCTCAAACATAGGACCGGTTAGATCCAAAGCGATAATAGAAAAATTTGGTTATGATACATTAAATATCCTGGATAAAGAGCCAAAAAAATTGATGGAAGTTCCGGGGATAGGGCGAAAAATGATGGAAAGGATTGCTGAATCTTGGCAACAGCATAGCCAGCTTCGGCATCTGATGCTCTTTCTTCAGGACTATGGTGTCAGTGTCAACCTTGCACAGAAAATATATAAAACCTGGGGTGAGGAGGCACAGGCCAAAATCAGTGAAAATCCATATTCATTAATTGATGATGTTTGGGGTGTAGGTTTTATCAAAGCCGATGCAATAGCTCAGAAGATGGGTTTTTCGCATGATTCATTTAAGCGAATCCGCGCAGGGTTGGTCTATGTTCTTCAGGAAGCAGCAAATGATGGCCATTCATATTTGCCGCTTCCTGAATTGGTTAGGAAATCAGCAGAACTTCTGGGCGTCAAAGAGGAGTTGGTAATTTATTCTTTGGATCATGTTATAAAGACCGGCATATTAATAAAGGATGAAGATTGCATTTATTTACCCCGTTATTTTCACGCAGAGAAATACATTGCAGAAAACCTGCTATCAAGAAAATTTCCCGCAAATGTGCAGGTGGAGGAGAATGAGTTAGAAAATTGGTTGATAAATTATCAGAAAAAGCATAATTTCCATCCAGATCCTTTGCAGCTCAAAGCCATCAGACAGGCCATATCCAATCCTCTTTTTATTCTTACAGGAGGCCCTGGTACTGGGAAGACTACTATTCTACAGGTTATTGTTTCGTTTTTCCGGGAAAAGCACAATCTTATTGCCTTGGCAGCTCCAACCGGAAGAGCGGCTCAGAGGATGGGAAGTGTTGCGGGGTTGACCGCAAAAACTATTCACAGGCTCCTGGAATTCAAAGGAGGTGCTTCAGGAAACGATTTTGCAAGAGATGAGAATAACCCCGTAGAAGCTGATGTGATAATTCTGGATGAGATGTCCATGGTGGATGTGATACTTATGCGAAGGTTTATTTCTGCAGTTAAAAAAGATACCAGGCTGATTATGGTGGGAGACTTTCACCAGTTGCCATCTGTGGGGGCTGGAAATGTGCTTTCTGATCTTATTGAAAGCGGATTTATTCCACATGTGCATCTTAAGACCATTTTCAGGCAGGCAGCTGCAAGTAGAATTGTAACTGCTGCTCATGAAATAATTTCAGGAATAGTTCCTTATTTTTTGAATTCCAAAGATGAAAACTGCTTTTTTCTTCAGCAGCAGGAGCCTCAGCAATGTGTAGAGCTTATTGTTGATCTGGTTTCAAGACGGCTTCCAACCCGTTATAATCTTAATCCAATAGTTGATATTCAGGTCTTATCCCCAATGCATAAGGGATTTTTAGGTACGCAGAATTTAAATAAAGTACTGCAGAAAGAGCTTAATGGCCAGACCCGATGCATAACCCATGGAGAGAACAGTTTTTTTCTGGGTGATAAGGTCATGCAGATCAGGAATAATTATGATTTGGGTGTTTTTAATGGGGATATCGGTAGAGTAGTTGAAATAAATGATGATCAGGGGTTATGTATTGATTTTGATGGTAACAGGGTTGAATATAAAAGAAAGGAACTAGATGAGCTGGTTGCGGCTTACTGTATCAGTATCCATAAGAGTCAGGGTTGTGAGTTTAAAGCGGTTATAATTCCTGTAAGTACCCAGCATTATATCATGCTTCAGCGTAACCTCATTTATACTGCTTTGACCAGAGCAAAACAGCTCTGCGTTTTTGTTGGAACAATTCAGGCACTTGAGATAGCAGTAAAGAACAACGAAGCTCTCAAGCGCTATTCACAGCTTTCTTGCCGTTTGCAGTGCGCATGAGACATTTTTAAAGGAAATCTGTTGCCACTGTTTCCAAGAGACAATTATTTTTTTAAAATATTGTTTTCCTTTATGGATTAAGGCTTTGTATAATATACCGGACCTTGGGGTCAGGACTATAGTTCTTTTCGATACTTGAAAGCCTTATTGTAAGCATTATATTTTTCATGATATATTTAGGTAAAAGCGCCAGTAGCTCAGTTGGATAGAGCGTCGGCCTCCGGAGCCGAAGGCCACAGGTTCGAATCCTGTCTGGCGTACTGAAAATGAAAATTAAACGCGAAAATACAACTATCCTTATCAAAGGAGGTTATTATTAACTTCCGTACTAAAACCCGCGGTCTTTTTGAGATTGTAGAGCCTGTTCTGGAAGAAGGAGAGGTATTTGATTCTTCACTTCTTAAAGAAACAGTGAATTCTCTGATAGCATCCGGCAAACGGAACTTTGCCCTTGATTTGTCGCCACTTGATTATATCTATTCAGATACGATCAATGCATTGATGGCGTTAAACAGAATCACATTGGATGTGAGTGGGCGGCTGTCACTTCTGGGGCCAAAGCCTGAGGTATTACAGATCCTCAAGCGTGCCGGTATTCATAATATATTGAGGATCTTTGATAATGAAACCGAGTTAATCAGAACCTCAGAAGATATTATTCTCCAAACCTCCAGTTTTCATCTTGGTGAGCTTAAAAACCTGGCACAACAGGAACCACAATCTGAATTTGACCAGTTACGTTCGGAGATCGGTTCAGCATTCGGTGGTGCACCTTCTGATATGCAGGAAGAATCGCTTCCGCCACCACCGAAAACAAAAAACATATCTTCGTTCATGCCATCTCAACCGCCAGCAGTTGGCCCTGTTGTTTCATCTATCGAACAGGAGTTTGATGATGCATTCAGCCAGTTTGAGTCCGAAGATAATAGCATGGATTATAATGCTGTCGCACCGAACCAATACAATAATCCACAAGCGACTAATTTTATTCCACCTCCACCTCCGACCAGGACTGTATATAATCCGGCAGCTGCACAATTTCAGAATCGCCAATATATGCCTCAGCCACCGGTTTCTCCTGTGCCACCACCTCGTCCAGCGGTTCCACAGACCCCTGCATTTGAATCACCTCAAATGCCTTCGGCGCCTCAGCCAACCGATTTTTCCGGTGTTAGAAACGACCGCTTACAGCCACCACCAACTTCAACCCGTGTCGCTCAGCCGGTAGAAGATGAATTTGAAGAAGAAATTAAAGGAAAAGGCAGGGCTTCAAAGCCTAAAGTTCAGGATGATTCTTTTGATGAATCCGATGATGAATTCTTTGAAGGGGCGAAAAAGAAATCCCCGTTGCCAATGCTTGTTATAATAGTTATACTGCTGGCACTGGGCGGAGTGGGTGTTTATTTCGCCTATAATATGTTATCAAGCAAACCGGCTGTTCAGACTCCAGTTACCACTACTCCACAGCCTCAACCGCCTGCACCACCACCTGCTCTGACCGATACCACATCAAAGGTATCTGGGTCTGAAGCAAAGGAAGAGGAAAAGGAGGCTACTGAAGAAAAGTTGGCCGAGAATAAATCGGAATCGAGAGTAAGCGAAACTGCACGAGTATCGCAGCCAAAGCCAAAGCCTCGTTCTTCTGCTCCTGCTCCTAAGCGTAGTAGTGCACCGGTCAGTAAGCCGGCAGTCAGCGAAAACAAGGTGGTAATTACTTCCACACCATCGGGTGCAAAAGTTACCATTAATGGTGATTATTTGGGAATCACTCCTTATACTTGGGATACACCCATTTATGGTCCCCTTTCGGTAGTGGTATCAAAAGAAGGTTATGAAGATGATTCTAAAGTATTTGAGTTTACCGGTGGAAGCATAAGAGAGAATTTTTCTCTTCGCAAGGCTGCTATTGCACCACCGCCACCACCTGTTACCTATTCAGAACCGGAACCGGAACCAGAACCGGCACCAGTACCGGAACCAGAACCAATGGCTCCCAAATATACACCCCCAACACCACCGGCTCCCGAGCCAGTTGTGACTAAAGTGGCACCCGTACCGGTTTCCAGCAGTATCACTGGTGGGGAAGCGTCCATTTTCATAGCATCGATACCACCTGTTGCAGATGTCTATCTTGATGGCAAACTGGTCGGTAAAACCAATGTTTCTGAGATAAAGCTGCCGGCTGGTACTCACAATCTTAAGTTTGTAAAAGGTGTCAAGGAGATTACCAAGGCTATTACTGTTCAGCCGGGAAAGAACCCCTCACAAATGGTACGGCTTCAGTAGTTGATAATGTTTTCTCATAAGTATAGGTTTCCATTGAAAAATTATAGGAGACGGAAGCGGAAAATTCCGCTTATCCGCTCCCTTCTGATAGCTTCAGCAGTATTTCTGATTTGGAAGGTTGTCCCCAGAAATCATTCGGCCGGCCAGACTACGCCAATAATGGAGGCTGCAATAGTTCCTTCCCTGCCACCTGTTAGTAATCCGCTTCAAAAGAAAACAGAGCTGCTCTGCTGTGCGATAAAGCCCGGAGATACATTTTATGGATTACTGGAAAAATTCGAAATCAATAGCGATTGGGCCAGAGAAATACTTGTCTCTCTAAAACCTTTGGGGTTACCACAGCTTTTTCCCGGTGATTCGCTCATAGTAAAAAAAAATGAAGACGGTAAAATTGAGGGACTTGAGTTGTTAAGCAGGTCACAGTATCGTTTTCAGGTAAACTGTTTTGATTCTTTAATAGAGGTTAAGAAAAAAAACATTGAGATGACTTCCTATATCTGCATGGTAAATGGGATTCTGGAAACATCACTTTCTGAAGACCTCTATAAATACGGAATATCTGATGTGATCACCTGGAAATTTGCAGACATTTTCGCTTGGGATATTAACTTCTTTCTGGATCCTAGAAAGGGAGATTCTTTTCAGATAATTTTTGAGCAGAAATATGTTGATGGCAAATTCGTGGGTTATGGTGAAATTCTGGCAGCAAGATATGTTAATAGTGAAAAAGAATTTTTAGCCTTTGGTATACCGGATAATGATGGAAAATTGCATTATTACGATAAAAACGGGAAATCAGTTCAGAAACAGTTCTTAAAAGCTCCTTTGAAATACTCTCGTATATCATCGAAATTCAGCTATAACAGGAAGCATCCGATATTGGGAATAGTTCGGCCACACTTAGGAATCGATTATGCAGCACCAACAGGTACACCGGTTTCTGCTGCAGCCGATGGCAGGGTCTCTTTTTCAGGATGGAAAGATGGTTATGGAAAAATGGTTATTTTGTCTCATGGTGGGGCATACGAGACATATTACGGCCATCTGCATTCCATAAGTTCTAAAATTCGGGCGGGCGCTTTTGTTAAACAGGGTGATCAGATAGGAGCGGTAGGATCTACCGGTTTAGCCACAGGGCCACATTTGGATTACCGAATGAGACGTAATGGAAGATTTGTGAATCCGTTAACAATTTTGCCCCCTTCCAGTGGCACTATAACAGAGAATAGAAAAATAGAATTTCAAAATACTAAGCAGGCTTACTTAACTGCCATGGAAAAACGTTTTCCCCAACAGGTCGGATTACATATTTTGGAGATTGAAACACCAGTCACTAAAGAACCTGTTGTTCATCAGATTAACCGTGAGACAGGTTTGGTAAATGGCATCAACACAAACTCTTGATCGAATTCGCCGCGAACTGATCGATTCCGGAAAAGATATACGCTACAAAATAGGTGCTTATGAATTCTTACTTAATGGGTTGGATTTCTATCTTACCCAATTAGGTGAGAAACGTCATGTAAATGGCGCTGAACTTTCTATGGCTCTGTTAAATTTCGCTCTAAAGCAGTATGGCCTGTTGGCGCATGATGTACTGAATTACTGGGGAATCAAAAAAACCGACGATTTCGGCAGAATCGTGTTTAACATGATTTCTATAGGTTTGATGAGCAAACAGCCAGAAGATAAAATTGAAGATTTTTTTGATATAGTTGATATCAACGAGTTTTTTAAGGATAAACAATATTTCGAAATTGATAAAAACTATATAAAAAGCACAAAAGGTGCTTGATGGCTTTAAGATAAATATATATATTATGTCATCTTTGAAAAATATGATGCCGCTTTAGCTCAGTCGGTAGAGCAATGGACTGAAAATCCATGTGTCCGCAGTTCGATTCTGCGAGGCGGCACTGTAATATAAAGAAGGCCCCGGTAAATTCCGGGGTCTTTTTTTTTGCCTCAAAGTTTCCATTCTGCACTAAAAGAGGATGATGGGTAAATTTCTTTAGCCTCATTGAGAATTTCTTTATATTGCCTCAAATCATATCTGCCAGAAATATGAAATAAGACCAGTTTATTTGCATTTGCATTCAAAGCAATGGAAGCGGTAAGGCCAGTGGTGGAGTGGTAATTTTGTTTGGCAAGTTCTATGTCGGAATTTCGGTAATGAGCCTCGGAAACAATCGTCTGACAATTACTCAAAAAGACTGCTACATCTTTTATAGTCTGTTTATCGGCAAGGAAATCTGTGAGATACGCAATGGAATCACCCGGAGTTTCTATCAACAAAGAATTGCGTAGCTCCTTAAAGGAATAACTGGTTCCGGTGGACTCTGAAACCACATAACCGTCCTTCAATTTTTTAAACTCTTTTAGCCAGGGGCCACATGTAAGGCCCAAGGCATTTAACTTTTGAATATCAATATTCAATGATGGTTTTTCTCTGATCAGGTAAGCCAGTGATGGGGTGCGGTGGTTGAGTGTAAATACACTTATTTCATAGTTGTCTGTCTCAAATAACCTGTTCTGATATTGACAGGTTTGTACGTGATGGCTTACCGAGAATGCTTCCTGCAGTTCATAGCGGTAGGATATGTACTCTTGCGGGTAAATATCGCTGACTATCCAGGGGCAAGACATCGATTTATGCAAATTCCACATGAAACCCTGAAAACGGTGCTGAATTATTCTCGCGGTTTGGGGCGGTCCCCAGATATGATTGGGCCTGGTGTTACGGTTGTAGTTGGACCTGAAAAAAGAATCAAATCCCGCAATATGATCCATGTGAAGATGAGAGAAGAAGAGATGATCGATTTTCTGAACTGTCGCAATTGGAACTTTCTCCAGACATCTTTCCCCACAATCAAAAAGCAGATGTTCTATCTTTTGGCCACTATCTATGTGTACTAAGAGCGCATTATCTTCGGATGGTTTTCCTAATACCTGGTAGGAGATACTCATAAGGATCCAGTGGTTTGTTATTTATGGTTTTTATTTATCAGTATTAAAATAACAGTTTAACATAGGTTTTATGCAGATAAACGCCTTTAGATAATGATTTCTTTGAAGTATTTTCATCGGATACCAAAAAATACGGTTAATTGGTAATAAAGGACCAGAAATGAATATTATGTTGATTAATTCGGCAAAGGAATGGGGTGGTACAGAAAAGTGGGCGCTTTATGCGGCAGATGGCCTGGCTGGACTGGGTCACAAGGTCTATTTTGGATGTCGAGGAAGCATGTTTGAGAATCGGTCGCTGCGGAACAATGTTGAATTTGTCAGATTCCCCTTTGCTAATAATGCTGATATCGTTACTATTTTTCAAATACGATCATTTTTAAAAAAGAAAAATATCGATGTGGTGATGCCATCAAAGCAGAGGGAATATTTTTTGGCTGGACTGGCAGCGAAAATGTTCACTGATACAAAAGTGGCGGGTATTTACGGTATCGATCGCCCTATCCATAATCTGCGTAACCGTATAGTGTTCTGCAATCTTTTCGATATTGTGTATGTTAATGCCAGAAAAATCGTGGAAGTTTTATCCAAAGACAAATCTTTTGATGTGAATAAATGCAGGCTGGTATATGTAGGTGTAGAACCATTGGTCTGTAATGATTTGACAAGGCTGAGGATGCGAGAATCGCTGGGATTGACTGAAAACCAGATTTGCATAATGGGTATTGGCAGAGTTGCTGCCCAAAAAGGGTTCGACTACGGAATAAAAGCTTTATCTGTTTTGGTTAAAAAGCACCCTGATGTTAAAATGGTGATAGTGGGAAGCGGAGCCATTGAAGAACACAAAAAGATTGCTCAGGATTACGGAGTCAGCAATAAGGTGATTTTTACCGGATTCAGAGATGACATTTATGATCTTGTACAGGCGATGGACATTTACTGGTTGCCATCACGTTCGGAGGGTGTTCCCAATACCATGATGGAGGCAATGGCTGCAAAGAAACCGGTAGTGGCTTTTGATATTGCAGGGGTGGCTGAACTTATAAAAAATGAAGAGAATGGAATCGTAGTTCCATTTGAAGATATTGAGATGCTAAGTTCCAAGACGGCTGATCTTATCGAAAATCCCCAAAAAAGAAAAATCATCGGAGAAAAGGGATATCAGACCGTGGTAAATGATTATTCTATGGAAAAAATGTGCCAGATGATGGAGAAATATCTTCTGGAACTTGTTAAACCTAAAAACCGCAGTAGGTGACGATGAAGAACCGTAAGATATTGGTTGCAGAAAGTTTTGAAGTCCTTGAAGGTTTTATCTGTGATAAGACCGAAAGGACTGGAAGTCTTTATGCGCAATAGATTACGTGTTATCCGCGTCAATCTATTGCGGTTTTTAGGTTAAAAGTGAAAAACTACGTCTCCATTTCCGCATGCTCTGAAAAGATGTTTTCTCCGTAGAAAAGCTCTGCCAGATCATTAAACATTTCCGATGTATCGGTTGTAAAAAAGCTCCGCTTAGAGTTTTTTCCTAAGTGGTTTTCAATTTCAGGATGACGTCTGAGATAATTATCCAGACTCTCTGCAACGATTGTCCCCTGACTAATCACTTTGATATGTGAAGGAAGAGCAGCCTTGATACCATCTATTATTAAAGGATAATGAGTGCACCCCAAGATGAGGGTATCAATGAGCGGATCCTTTTGCAGAAGTTCACTGAGATATTTATTTATAAAAAAAGCAGCTCCTTCGTTGTTAAATTCGTTATTCTCGATAAGAGGAACCAATAATGGACATGCCTGCTGGGTGATGGTGACATTGGGGAAACTTTTAGCTGTTTCCAAAAGATAGGAGTTTGATTTAACTGTACCTGCTGTGGCTAATATACCAATATGCCCGCTGTTGCTGAGAGTGCCGATGATTTCAGTTACCGGTCGGATGACTCCCAAGACCCGCCGGTTGGGCGCAATTCTGGGCAGATCTTTCTGTTGAATGGTACGTAAAGCTTTGGCAGATGCAGTATTGCAGGCCAGAACGATAAGGTAGCATCCTTTATTAAAAAGCCAGTTTACAGCCTGCAGAGTGTATTTATAGACGGTTTCAAAAGAGCGGGATCCATAAGGAGCACGTGCATTATCACCCAGATAAATGTAATTATATTCTGGAAGACGCCTGGTGATCTCCTTTAAGACCGTCAGCCCCCCAAAACCGGAATCAAAAACCCCAATCGAATAGTTTTCCAATTATCATCCTTTTATTATAAAATTCACATCTGAACTTAAAAAGATACATTCAGGAGAGAAAAAACTTAAGCCTAAATTCCGCAGTTGGATGTGGCGTATTTACTTCCCGATAATAATCGGGAAGTCATTGCCGGTGTTTAGACTTTATCAACCTTGTCGATAAAGCCTTCAACAACTTCAAATCTTATCAATTCAATATGATACGCGACTACATCCATCTCAACTGCGGAAATTAAGTTCTTATAAGTTGCTAACCTCAGAGAACTATTTAACAGGTATTCTTATTGCTCAAAATTATCGTTATGAGCCAGTTTCGCATTGTTGATTGCTGTTGACCTGAATTCTGTAGTTGGATACTGCGCATTCGCGTCCCGATAATAATCGGGAAGATATTGCCGGTGTTTTGACTTTATCACCTTGTCGATAAAGCCTTCAACACCTTCAAGTCTCGACTGCAACCACCTCAATTACGGAAATCAGGTTATATTACACTGTCTGGTTCAAAAAAAAGATACATGGCTTTAAATATGAACAGGAATCAGAAGTGATCCTATGGAGAAACACAATTTTGATACAGAAGTGATAAAAAGAAGTTTTTCCACACCGGTGCTGGTTGATTTCTGGGCTCCCTGGTGTGGAGCATGCAGCATACTGGGTCCCGCTCTGGAGCTACTTCATGAACGACACAGAGGCGAATGGGTCTTGGTAAAAATAGATGTGGAAAAGAACGCTTTTATTTCGGAAAAGTACAAAGTAGCCAGTATACCAACGGTTATGCTTTTTATTGATGGGGAAGTTGTGGATAGTTTTACAGGGGCAATTCCAGGTCATGTCATCGAAACCTGGCTTCACAATAACCTTTCTGGAAGAGCAGATGCTAAACTTAAAGAGGCTGAAAAGCTTTATAAGACAGGGCAGAGAGAGAAGTCGCTTCAGAAACTTTCCAGTATTTTGGAAGAAAGCCCCCATAACCGTAGAGCAGAGGTTTTATATGCGCTTCAGATGGTGGCTCAAGATCCATCCAAAGCAAAAGAATTGGTCAGTAATATTGAGCCGGTAGGATTTATCGGAGAAATGGCAGAAGCTGTTAGAATTTTGAGTCAATTTAGCGAGGTCAAAATTAGCTTACAGGAAAATAGTGGGGCTGCAGTGCACTTTAATGCTTCAGTTGTGGCTTTCAAATCAGGGCAGACGGAGAAGGCTTTTCAGGAGTTGATCGAAACATACAGAATTGATAAGAACTTTATGGATGGAAAGGTTCGTGAAATCCTTGCAGCACTTTTAATCTATTCAGGGGAGGAAAGTGGGGTGGCAGAGAATTTCAGAAAAGAACTCTTATAGGGTATTGTGAGTCAGATGGTTTCTTTGAAGTAAATCGCAATCTTCTTGAGCCCTGTGTCAAAGGTAACTGGATTCAAGTACTTCTGTTAGTTACTGAGGAAATTATCTTATAATCTTTTCTTGCTCTCATTCATAGATAAACATCAGTAGTAAGCCCAATACGATCCCAAAAAATCGGCTGGTGTACGTTATTCTCGACGTAAAATACTGCAGATGCCGCATTACGCAATCTTACTAGATCACATCTGGGTATTTCATTTATTGCAATTTTGAAATATCTAGATTTATATAAAAGCTCACTGAACCTCTCTGGCGCATACCATTTTAGATCGCCATGCGGACGAACCAGTTGTGATGTTTCTTTCGCATGTTGTTGAATATATAGTGGATATTCCGGGATATGTATTATCCTGATTTATGTTTACAACAATGCCCCAACGGATTGGCCCCTTTTGGGGAATGCCTTGTCCTCAAAGAACAGAATATCCCTTAGAAATCCACAGGTCTTTAATTATTTTATCACCCTGAGTATTGTCACTAATCATGGAGCTCCAATGAAAATCGCTTTTGATTATACCGGACTTGGTTTAACAAATGGTAACAGTGCCTATACCACAGGTTTGATCAAAGGGCTGGCAGCCGTGTTTCCGGATAACCAGTATTATGTGTTCTCCTATTTGAAAAAAAAGAGAAGGACTCAGAAAGCAGTTGGCAGTTTATCATCGATCAGGATCAACAGTATTCTTTTTCATCCCTTGATTCTCGGTAAGATATTCAGTCCTGCGGTTAATGCAATTAATGACACATTGATACGATATACAAATAATATTGTAAACAGAGTTGACCTTTACCACAGCACCAATCCGACAAATTACACTTTCGGATTGAGCAGAACTGTACTTACTGTCCATGACCTTATAGCTTTGCTGGAGCAGGACTGGGCCACTCCGGGAGCAAAGTCTTTTTACCGAAACAATATTGGCAGGATTATTTCAGATGCAAATGCTATCATTGCAGTATCAAACCACACACGCTCCGATATCATCAGATATTTTCCGGAAGCAGAAGAAAAGACTTATGTGGTTCACCTTGGCATTGAAGACCGATTCCAATACTATCCGCAATCAGATCGCTTCTTTCTGAACGCTTTCGGGTATCCTGTGGATTATCCACCCTTTTTATTGTATGTCGGAGAAACTCAGCCCCGGAAAAATGTACTCGGTTTAATCACTGCTTTTGCTGAACTTCCTTTATCATTAAGGGAAAAGTATCATTTGGTGATTGTTGGTAATTCTCCAAGACATGATTACAGGGAGAAACTTTTTTCTTTGGTGCAGCAAAGAAGAATTCAGGACAGGGTTCATTTCTATACCGATGTATCGCATGATGATCTGGTCAAGTTTTATAATGCAGCCCATGCTTTTGTCTTCCCCTCATTTTATGAAGGATTTGGTATACCAGTTGCCGAAGCGATGAAATGCGGTTGTCCGGTGTTGACATCCACTTCGAGTTCTCTTCCGGAGGTGGGAGGAGATGCAGCTCTTTATGCAGATCCTAACGATATCGATGCTCTAAAGGGAAAGCTGAAACAGATTATCGAAGATGAAGAGTTGCGAAAAACGCTGCGGGAAAAAGGCTTTGTTCAGGCATCAAAATTTGACTGGAAAAAAACTGCTGAATTGACCCATAATGTTTACCTGAAAATATGAAAATACTCTGGCATAGAGTGGTATTATGAATAAAAAAGCAACAATCCTGGTAGTATCCGGAAATCTTGCAAGCAAGAATGCCCGGAATTGTCTGAAGTCACTCAAGATGAATACGCCGCCGGAACTGGTGCGGGAGATTATTATTATTGAAGCCGGTATTCGCCCTGACTTTAATCATGCAGAAGAAATAAACAGAGTAATGCAAATTTTTAAAGGTGAATATCTTGTTCTTCTGGATGATGATGTAATATTGGAAGCTGGCTGGCTAAACGGTCTTATCGGGTGCGCGGAAAAATACCAGGATGCAGGCATAATCGGAGCCATTCTTAAGGATCGAAAAAACCGAATTATTCACTCCGGTGGAGAAGTAACTGATAATCATTTTGGAATCGAACTGAGAGATCCTATTTACAAACCAACCGAACGTAAATATGCCTGTAGTGCAGTGATGCTGATAAAGCGTGAGGCAGTCCAAAAAATTGGCTTCTTTGATGAGGGGTACAGAAAATATGGACAGGAAACCGATTACTGCCTCAAAGCCTGGGAGAAGGGGTTCAAGGTTATGGTATCTCCGGAAGTCAAAGCGATTCATCTTGTAGGTCAAACAGTTAAACTGCGTCCTGATATGAAAGAGCTCTGGGAGAAGGACCGAATCCGATTCTATACGAAATGGAAAAACTCGCCTGTTTATAACAAATACGAAGTGTTTGATCTGTGCAGACGCGGTAAGATATCTCCTTTTTCAGCCAGTAAAGATTATGGCGGCAATCGTAAAATTGACAATCATCAGTCATTTTCACTTGAAGAGATGAAAAAACAGATTGAGGGCTTACGAAACCAGTATAAATTACAATATATTGATATTTCTGATGATCACCTGACGGAAAGGGATTTCCTTCATGGACTGATTTCATATTGCAAGTCCATAAATCTTCTTCCGGCAATTATAACCGGAAATCAAAGACCCGAAATCATTACTGATCTTATCGAAGCCGGGCTTGAAGACCTCCTTATTAAAATTCCAATATACCACCCTGAGACATCCGGAAATAAAACGGTTATCGAAGGCATAAGTAAAACGATTGAGGTTATGAAAGCCAAAGAATTCGGATTCAGGACAACAACCACAGTATTGAGACCTTGTTATGATCATCTTGAGAAATTTGCAGAAGAGCTGATTGCTTTAGGGCCGCGGATAGCAGATTTTGTTTTCTTTAATCCTCTTGAGTATAATGGATTGTCAAAGGAAAGTGATATCGAATTACAACCAAAGTATTTAGATGTGGCACCATACCTTAAAGGTGCTATTGACCGACTGATGGCATCGGGTATATGGGTTAATATAAGATACTTTCCAATGTGCCTGTTAAAGGGTTACGAGCAGCATATATGCAATTTTCACCAGGCACACTGGGATCCTTATCACTGGGATTACTTTCAGGTGCAAAGATTAGACAAAAGAGAAATAACGAAAGTGAGGCGCCGAATTTCACGCAAGAAGCTTTTTGGGGTTCACCGCGAAGACCGTATGAAGCTGTGGCTGACAAAAAAACAGATATGCGCGAAAAATCAATTCTCCAAGCAGTGCAGCAATTGTGTTAACAGGGAAATATGTGATGGGATCTGTCCCCAGTATGCTGCAAGGTTTGGTTTAAATGAATTTATAGCCATCGAGGGTGAACCTATTCGTGACCCGTTATATTATCGCAGAAAAAACCAAACCTGGCGAATGTTGAAACCCAGACCGATTATTCCCCCTGAATTGTTGTGAAACGCATAAAGAGTAGAGAAGATCTTAAGCCAGCAATCTGTTGAAATACTCATCATTCTTTACGTAATCAATCAACTTGTCCATCTTCTGCTTGTCTGAAAGAATGGTGTAGTAGTTTTCCTTCACATTTGGAGCCTGCCGGATTGCATTGATAAAATCCTGTTTGTCCAGGGGATTTTGGGAAACAAAATCGATAAAACCGGTTTCCTCCAGAACTGATTTGATCAATTGGTGTTCGGGGTTATTCTGAAGCCAACTGATCGCCAGGGTAGCGACTCCAACCTGGATTCCGTGCAGGGTGGGCTTTTTTGCACTCATGTCGTAGGCATGGGAGATGAGATGTTCTGAGCCGCTTGCAGGGCGGCTGGATCCGCACACTTCCATTGCAACGCCGCTCATTACCAGACATCCGCATATAAGACGCAAAAATTCCAGATCTTTTATGTCCTTGTTATTATGGCTGACCATTACTTCCACAGCATTTCTGGAGATAAGCACAGCAAAATCATTTACTGGTTCCTGCACTTTATGATAAGCCAGTTTCCAGTCGTAGATTGCGGTGTATTTGGAGATAAGATCACCGATTCCGCTATAGGTGTATCTTACAGGAGATTTGCGGATAATATCGGTATCGATAACCACCCCGAAAGGAATCTTTGCTTTCTGGGATTTTCTTCTTCCATTGACTAGTAAAGATGCCCCAGGAGATGCGAAACCATCATTGGAAATCGAGGTGGGCACACTTATTATTGGCAGTTGCAGGATGAAGGCAATGTACTTGCAATAATCAATGACCTTTCCACCACCGATAGCCACAATAGCATCTATGGCCGGGGGCAGGTTGAAGGCGCTTTTAAAGATGTCTTCAACTGCATTGGAGTAAACGACCTCTTCGAATGTTACCTTGATTTCTGAAGAGTCGAAGGAGATTCTAAGCTGTTCATCAAAAAGGCTCTTTAATCCCTCACCGTAAAAAAGGGCGATTCTGGTAAAGTTTTCTTTACGCAGATATTTTCCCATTTTATACATGGCATTGGGTTTTATTCGCAAGAGAGTGGGGATAGAAATTTCCATTTATTCCTGGTCCAGTTTACTTAAATCAATTTCACCAACATGATTGAAGATGTAATCGGGTTTGTAGGGAAAATCGGTAAGCATCCGGGGATGAGTGACTCCGGAAAGCACCAGACCGGTTTTCATTCCTGCCTCCATACCGGCAACTATATCGGTATCCATTCGGTCACCTATCATCATTGTTTCATCTGCTACTACACCAAGCTGTTTCAATGCGATGGTCATCATCAGAGAATTAGGTTTCCCGATGATATAAGGTTTCTTTCCGGTGGCTAGCTCTATTGCTCCAAGAATGCTTCCGCAGGCAGGCTCAAATCCATTGTCAACAGGGTCTATAACATCCGGATTGGTACCGATAAACTTTGCTCCATTCATTATTAAAGTTATAGCTTTTTTAAGCATATCAAAATTAAAGGAATTGGTCTTGCCTACCACTACATAATCTGGTTTGTTATCGGATATGGAGAATCCGGCATTGTAAAGTTCACTAATCAGTCCTCCGCCTCCAATAACATAGAGCGTGCCTCCGGGACATTGAGTAGAAAGAAAAGAGGCGGTAGCCATTGCAGAGGTAATGAAATTGGACTCACTAATCCCTCTTATCCCCAGAGACTCGAGTTTTCTTTTAAGATCCAGCGGAGTTTGTTCGGAATTGTTGGTCAAAAAGAGGTATCTGGTTTTACTTGCATTAAGCCGCTCAATAAATTCCACAGCCCCTTCAATCAAAAGTTTTCCTCTGTATATGACACCATCCATATCAGAAATGATGTTTTTTACACTCATCTTTTTTCTTTCTTGCACTCTGGTAAAAAAATTCCATAATCCATAAATGGTACCGGTTTAATAAAGGGCTTAATATAGCTTTTTTCCAGGTCAGGATTCAGGTTTAGTTGCATTTCTGGCTTTCAGGAAACCACTATCTAAGCCAGTGGAGCCAAATGCCTCGTAAAG
>CAYYNL010000021.1:0-34040 GCA_964472925.1 uncultured Fibrobacter sp.
CATCAATATCTTACGGTTCTTCATCGTCACCTACTGCGGTTTTTAGGTTTAAATTACTTCGTTTTTTATGGCTCATCCGTTGTTAACAACCTAAGCCAGAGAGTGATGAATCTTCTAATAATGCAATCTGATCTTTGAAAAAATCTTCGGGTGATTCTTGCTTCATCGATTAAATTTGAACAGATATGTCGGTGGGTTTTTGAAATATGCAACTCTTGTAAAATATTCTTCGTTTTTCTGTACTGCTGGAATCAGATAGAGTTTCTCTGAACTGAAATTGAGATCGGCAACAACCACATAATCAAACTTGCGCTGTCTGAGATCTTCGATCAATGCTTTATCATCCCCAAGGAATTTGTAGGAAGCTGCCCTGCGTTCTGCATACATATAAAAGAGTGATGGTTTTCTGCAACAAACCAGAGTGTTTTTCGGTGTATTATTCTTAACCCATTTTGCGATCTGAAAATAGTTGTACCAGCCTGTCGGATAGGGACCAGTGGCCCAATTGTGCCGTTCCTGTAAAGAAGGGAAATGACAGAAGAAAATTAAAATGAAAAGGGTTATACAAAATACTGCGGGTCGTACATTTGCGATTTTGCAGTACCTGGCCGCTATTAGTTGTAAAAAAGAATACAATCCCTTAACAAAGAAAAAGGATAAAAGTGGAACCAGAAAAAGTACAAACCGAATGCCCCACCAGACCGCTGGCCATAAGAGAAGCACACCAAATGTTCCGATAAAATAGCATATAATTAGTGTTCGGTTTGTATTCAGAGATTTAATACCATAGATTATTATCGCAAGTAGGAGGAAACCTGCAATCCACTCATGGGCAAGATAGTTCTTATTATAGTCTACAGGTATGGAAGGGAATAACCCATGAGGAATTTCCCTGGTAATGTAGCGGGTAATATTGTAAAAGAACCGGCTTGCAAAATCAGCAATTCCTGCATTACCTAGTTCTGGTCTGTATACATTAATTTGAAATAACTGGTAAAGATACGAATCGCCTCCCAATCTTTGTCCGCGAATAAACCAGGGCATTATACCAAGAATGAATCCGGTTAATACAAGCATCATACTTTTAAAATTTTTACGAAAAAGAAGATATAAAAGAATCCCACTCATTAACGCCAATCCAAGAGTTTTGATATAGTAGCTGAATATTACACAGGCAAGAAGCAGATAAAACTGAGGAATTTTTAACACATTTTTGGAGAAATCTATCTTTTGAAAAAAGAACAAAGACAGAATTGAGAAAAAAAGGAATGGAATCTCACTCATCATTATTGTTGAAAATCGCAACAGATGCGCATTGGAGGCCACTATCATTACTGTAGTTGCAGGTATCCAAATTGTTGTGCCGCAAAATTTCTTCAGCAGAAAAAACAGCAACACTAAAGAACCATAGAAAAAGACTCCATTCATTACTTTTACTGCAACAATATTATCCGGAGAAATTTTAAGAATTGTTGCAATAATAAACGGATATCCGGGAGGGAAATGAGTAGCTAAAGGCTGTTCTGGTTCACTGATATTTCGAAAGCCTTTCCCGGTAGCTAAAGCTTTCCCCAAGATATAATAATCGGCATTATCACCGTTGAGGTCAAGTTTGCAATCAAATATGTAGTTATAGATGCCTATATAGAAAAGTGTAAACGGAATTAAGACCAAAAGCGTTGAAGAGAGACGCGAAATGAGGTGAGTTTTTTGTGGGGGCAAAGGATTGGGTTGCGTATCCTGACTCTGTGTTTTCCATTTCTTTTTTTTGTTAGTTTTAGTCATCATTAAAACTTCCGGATTACAGCTAATACAGAGGTACCTTGATTATTGTTCCTATATTAATAATATAGATTGAATTTACGTTTTAAAACAATGCTTTAGTGGAGAAGTAAGGTTTCAAACCTTTATCGATAAGACATATATTTAAATTCGGGATTCTGAAGGGATCAGATTTTCCGATATAAAACCGCTGTAAATCTCCAAAATTCTGGATCATGTCATTATTGAATTTACAATCAGGAATTTCTCAAAAACCTTTGGCAGATCTTTTCTCTGGAAAAAAGCATAATCAGTTACGGATCTTATTTTGAAGCTCTAATTGGCTTGTTTTGAAAAGATTATGTAGGGATAAAAGTAATTGTGATTCAATTAAGGAATGGGTGAAAAGATGTTTTATCGAAAGTGATTTCTCCCATACTACTAAAAAAATCAAGAATTGGCGGTATTATTGGCCGATACCCTTCTTCCATAGATAAACCATTGACATTTTCAAACGACTCTCTTTGTTTAGCAATATCGGGAATGCCAACCGGCATAATAATTGCCCAACATGTTTAATAACAGGCACTTAGCCTTATTGAGCATTGCAGGAGGCGTTATTATGAGCGTAAAAAAAACAATACTCTGTATATTGGCTATGTTGCCAACTTTGGCTTTTTCAGAACAGAAGGAACCTGGTTTCGGTTTTTGCGAACCCAATTATCTGCTGTGTGCTCTCAGTGGTTCAGATCGTTACGCGCCACTTTCATTCTGTGGAAAAAGCCGTCTTAAATTTCACATCGGTTTTTATTACAGGATACTCTCTCTAAAGAACGACCGCAGCGGACTTTATATTGGTTATAATCAGAATTCGTTTTGGAAAGAAAAGGATCCACGGAGACCATTTACTGATAACAACTATCGACCCGAGTTATCTGCATGCCTGGACATACTGAAATGGTTATCAGGAAACGAAAGCTTTTACATCCCCAAAATAAGAGTCTCGGTTTCCAGGGAATCAAACTGGGAATCAGGTGCCAATTATCGGCGATGGGATAAGATAAGCAGTACATTGGAAATCGGGGAGTTTGGCAAGACCGAATATAATTGTCATTTTAGCTATTGGAAAGCATTCAATATATCATCCAATAACCCTGATATTCGAAAATATACAGGTAATACACAGATAAAAATTGGTTACTGGTGTTTTGATGCAGATAGAGTTGTAAAATGGGGCGCAAGTATGGATATGCGGTTTTCTTCAGATAATTCAGATATCAATAGTATAGCAGTATCTGTTTATTACAATCCATTGGCTGGAAGAAAATTAAAATGGACTCCATCGTTAATGGCGGAGTACTTTAATGGCAGTGCAGAGAGTCTTCTTAATTATAAGGAGAAGACAAATGGTATTCGGGTAGGGATTGCATTGATGTAGTCTTTTGTTTTTGGGAATGTTTTTTGGGGATCAGGCCGTTTTCCCCAGAGGTAACTAATAAAACAGTCAGGCAGTTAACTCTGGGGCATTTTCTAATTTCGAATAACCCCAGAGTTGAAAGACTGAGCTGCAAAAAAGGTAACTCTGGGGTTACAGCAGAGCATTGTCCAAACTGGCGTATTGCTCAGGAACAACGGAGTAAATAGGCTGAATTGTTATGGAATACAACAAATCAAAGATGATCGATCTGCCCTAATTTAAAATTTACCCACATTCAAAGCTCTCGAAGAATTAAGTACCGCAAGAATCGCTACCCCCATATCTGCAAATACTGCTTCCCACATACTGGCCAGACCCATACTCCCAAGTCCCACAAAAACCAGCTTTATCCCTAAAGCCATTATAATATTCTGAAAGATAATAGATCTGGTATGTTTTCCAATATGCACCGCCTGCACTATTTTTGAGGGATCATCGGTCATAAGTACTACATCTGCTGTCTCGATCGCTGCATCTGAACCCAATGCCCCCATCGCTATTCCTACATCTGCGCGGGCAATTACAGGTGCATCATTTATTCCATCACCCACAAAAGCTACTAATCCATCGTGCTCTTTCTCTTTTAGGATCTTCTCGAACTGAGTAACTTTCTGCTCCGGAAGCAGGGATGAAAAAAACCGGTCCAGAGTAAGCTTTGAAGCAACTTCAGAAGCTGCCCTGAAATTATCTCCAGTCAGCATGGAAATATCTTTTATTCCGGCATTGCGAAGCGATTGGATGGTCAATAAAGCATCATCCTTCAGTTCATCACCGATGTAAATGTAGCCCATATAATGTCCGTTATTGCTTACATGTACTACCGAACCTTCAGTTTCACACACCGGATGAGCGATATTCTGTTTGTGCAGTAAAGCATCATTTCCGGCAGTAATGGATTGATTTCCACATATCGATTTGACTCCATACCCGGAAATCTCCTGATGTTCTGAAATTTTAAGTTCCTCGAAAGAGCCGCCTCTTTCTGTGAATGCCTGGACAATAGATTTGGCTATAGGATGATTGGAATGGTATTCTGCAATTGCAGCACATCTGAGGACTTCATTCTCATTGTAGTTTCCTGCAGGTACAATGTTCTTTACCTTAAATACTCCCTTGGTAAGCGTTCCAGTCTTGTCAAAAACAACACTCTTGATTCTGGAAAGTGCATCCAGAAAATTGGATCCTTTCACCAGTATTCCCTGTCGTGATGCCCCACCGATTCCCCCAAAATAGCCTAAAGGAATAGAAACTATAAGTGCACATGGACAGGAGATCACCAGTAATACCAGGGCTCTGTAGATCCATACAGTAAAGGATTGATTCGGAATCAGAAGCGGTGGAAAGACTGCAATCAGTGATGCCAGAATAACCACAACAGGAGTATAATAACGGGAAAAACGAGTCATGAATTGCTCTGCTTTGGCCTTTTTAGTGGCTGCATTTTCCACCAGATCAAGAATCTTAGTTACAGATGATTCTGAAAAAGTTTTGGTTACCTTTACTGTTAACAGACCGGTCATGGCCAGCTCACCGGCAAGCACTTTATCGCCAGACCTAACCACCTGGGGAACCGATTCTCCGGTGAGTACTGATGTATTAATCTGGGATGTGCCATCAATCACTTCTCCGTCAAGTGGGATTTTCTCACCAGCTCTGATAATGATTATATCCCCTACCTTTACTGATTCAGGTGAGACACGCTTTGTTTCAGAACCGGTTCGTACATTGGCATAATCTGGTCTGATCTCCAGAAGAGCACTGATAGAGGTTCTGGATTTTGCCACTGCCATGTTTTGAAGCAATTCTCCGATCTGATAGAATACCATTACCCCAACTGCCTCTTCCAGTGCATGAATGGCAATGGCTCCCATAGTGGCAATTGACATCAGTATATGTTCATTGAACCATTGTCTGTCCCGGACTGTTCTGAAAGCACTCTTAAGAACGTTCCATCCACTTAACAGGTAAGCTATCACTGCAATGACATATTCCAGAATACCTAGATTTGCCTGATGCAAACGGTTCCCAAAAAGAAGCAGAATTGTCATAAGCAGTATGGAAACTGAGATGATCGAAATATTATGCAGAGGGTTGAGAGTCTGTTCTGAGGCAGCCGTAAACTGGGCAGTCCTCCAGGGCTTGATATCCACATCCGGTTCTATCGATTTTATCTCTCTTCGCAGCCTTTTCAGATCATCGGTATCGGTAATCAGGCTCATGGTGGCAAAGTTTACAGTGGAGTACTGAAGTCCTGGGAGACCTCTGAGGTGCTGCTCTATTTTCTCTGCACAGTTGGCGCAGTCTAAATTGATTAAACGAAATCTGGTTTTCATTTTAAATTTTTTCTCTTAGGTGTTCAAAGCCTACAGATAAAACATTCTTTATATGTTTGTCATCAAGGCTGTAATAGACAATTTTTCCATCCTTACGATTTTTGACGAGTCTGGCTTGTTTTAGAAGACGCAACTGGTGAGATACTGCAGACTGGGTCATATTGAGCAGTACGGTAATATCACAAACACACATTTCTGCATGCAAGAGCGCCGAAAGAATACGGATTCTGGTACTGTCTGCCAGAATTTTAAAAAAATCGGCCAACTCTAAAATGGCATCACTGGATGGGATCTGTTCTCCGACTTTTTTAATTACATCTTTATGGATAGTAGTGCAGGTACAGATCGAATTATTGTCAGGCATGAGTATGGGCCCTTTCTAAAGTAATTTGATATAAATAATACGTGATCAAATGAACAATTATTCATATATAGAACATATATAAAATATGCGTTGTTTTCAATACTTAAATTGAAATTCTCCTGCCAGGTTTTTTGAAATACCCCAAAACCTTCCGAAGGGGCCTTCCGGATCACTAAATGCATTTGGAAATAATAATTCCGGAGTCTTAGTTCAATTCCGGTCCTTAAGTTTTCCTTTGAAAGATTTAGGGTCTGAAGAAACAGAGTATACCAAGGTCTCTTGGGTAAGTTACTATTTAAAAAAAATTGACAGGGATTTCTTTTACATTATATTAAATTAATAACTGAATAATTCAGAGAATACTACTTATTTAATTTAGATTAATCGTTTAAGAAATAAGAACTGGATCTTTAAAAATCATTTCACGGGGGGAGATTAAATGGTAACAAAAAAAATCAGACTACTTGGCCTGGTAATAATAGGGGCAGTAACGCTGCAGGCTATGCCAGCTGGTTCGCGTATCACTTTGCCCAATGGGAAAAAAATCTTTGTATCCGGGATGAATCTTGCCTGGAAGAACTTTGCAGGCGATGTTGGAGATACGCCACTGGATACCATCTATTATGATAAAGCAATGAAAGATATTGCCGATTCCGGAGGTAATTGCATTCGGGTATGGCTCTCCACCAACGGGACTAATGATCCAAAATACAATTCTCAGGGATTGGTAAGTGGGCCTGGATCTCAGACTATTCCCAATATTAAGAAGATGCTAAAGTTGGCCAAAAAGCACAACATACTGTTGATGCCGGTTCTTTTGACCCATAACTGGGTGCAAAATAGCATCAATTCAACTATCCTGGAAAATAACAAGAAGATGCTTAAGACCGAAGAGGGGCTGAAGGCCTACATAGATAATTATGTAAAACCTGTAGTGACTGAAATAGGCAATGATCCAAATCTTATCTGCTGGGAAATATATAATGAACCTGAAGGAATGGTGATGGGATGGTCTTCACCTGCAAATACGATCACTGAAGCGGAAGTCAAAAGGTCTGTAAACTGGATTGCTGCTGCCATTAAAGAAGCTGTTCCGGAGGTACTGGTCTCTAATGGAGCTGCTACTATTGGACATATTTCCTGGTATAAAGATGATGTGCTTAAAAGTGCTGGAGGTAAAGAGAACGGGACTCTGGATTTTTACATGGCGCACTATTATGGATGGAATGGAACCAGCAATTCACCTTTTACCAAATCCTATTCTCACTGGAAACTGGATAAGCCGCTGGTGATAGGAGAGTATGCTTCTTCAGACTGGAGCCAGGCCACCAGTTCCAGTAGTCCGATGCAGGATGCTGGCAAAGTTGATACCCTGTTGACCTATCTTAATCAGGCAGGGTATGCTGGCGGGTTGGGATGGCAGTATCAGCCTGATGCTGGGGATCCATGGATGAAGGGCTTTAAGACTTTCAGTCACTCAATGATGGAAGCTTATCGTGAAGACAGCAATTCCATAAAACTGGATGGGATCTCCAGCAATACATTTGCGATTTCTGTATCAGCAAGCAATGGTGGCACTGTAAAAAGAAGTGTAGTCGGAAGAGTCGAGTCCGGTAAATCTGATACTTTGACTGCAGTTGCAGCTAAAGGATATTCATTTGAAGGCTGGAGTGGAGATACTACCGCAACCAATCCGGTGCTTGTTATCAAAAGTGTGGAAAAGGATTGGTCTATTCATGCCAATTTTGTGCCTGATGCAGGTACAAACCTGATAAGGAATGGAGATTTTTCGGACCCGACCATGTGGGGAACCTGGGTTAACGAGAATGAAGGTAATGAAGCTACAATTACTTTCAGCGAAGGGCAAGCTAAAATTGTTATTACCAAAGCAGATACTTTAAATTACAATATTCAGCTTACCCAAGGGGGCATTGCCCTGGATTCTGGAGTAACTTATCTGGTTACCTTTGAAGCATGGACTTCAAAACAAAGGCCTCTTTTTGTAGGGCTTTCCACTCAAGGTACCTGGCATTTTCAGGGAGGTGCAGAAGTTGAATTGCGAGATAGTAAAAAGAAATATGAAATAGAAATTACACCCGATTCCAGCACTGCTGAAGGAGTTCTTCAGTTTAATGCAGGAGCTTCTACAGAACCTGTCTATATAGAAAATGTCTCTATGGTGGTAAAAACAAACTCAGTGATAAATCATCACAGATCGATTAACCAGACAACATCATTTATCCAGGTGGGATACAAGATTAATTGGAGTGCTGTTTCCAACCAGGCAACAGCAGATCTGCTTGATCTCAATGGAAGGGTGATTAAGACTGTATCTAAAAACGAACTGCTCTCATTAAAAGAGGTACCTTCAGGATTGTATCTTTTCAGAATCAATGATGGAGTTAATAGCAGAGCTTTCCGGGTTTCCAGATATTGATAGATGGTGAGGGGTCTAAAGAATCGTCCGAATCAGGTTAAAAATTATTTTTGAGGCAGGATTGTTATAAAAATCCTGCTTCAAAAAACTGCAAAAAATTGATTCCCAACAGCATAAGACATTTCCTGATAAACAATTTTTATATTCTTGAATCTTTAATCATAATTTCTTAAATTCTTAATTCTTATAATCTGAAGATCTAAAATTTTTCCGGGGTTGGTCGTGATAAAACTAAGTAAGGAACAGCTTGCGGCTTTACGTATTACCCGATTCGTTTTTCATGTGGTTCATCATGGTGAGTCGGAACCGTTTTTTTTGGATGAGATAGATGTCGGAGAATTTGAGCCGTTCTTTCTTGAGCGAGTAAAAAGTATTCTGAAGGGGACTGCCTTCGAATTTAATCCTCAGGCAAGGGTTTGCAACCTGTTAGAGGCGATTCAGGATGATTCTTCTCAGTTTTTGGAGCTGTCGCGGCAGTTGGCTGTGGATTTTCATGCTCATGGGCTGGATGACAAAAGAATCAAGAAAGGGGTTATGATCCTGATGATGCTCTCAACTCTGGAGAAGGATCTTTTTGCCATCATTAAATATGAGCATGAAGAAGTATTGAGATATACAAATAATGGAACGCGAGTGATACTTGAGAGTGTTACAGATACTTTCACTAATTCTGCCGATGCCATGCAGAAAGCTGCTCTGATTGATATGTCAGAGGAGAATCCGGTGGTAATGGTGGTGGATAGAAACGTGCGTGCTGGAATATCCGGATTCTTTCAGGGCTTCTTAAATGTCCGCAGGAAAAAGAGTGAGAAGGAGATGACTGAGAGTTTATGGGAAGTGGTGAAAAACACATCCAGAAAGCATATCGATGAGTTACCACCTGAATTTGGTAAAGAACTGCAACTGCGGACCGATCAGTTTCTGAAGAATCAGGAATGTTTTAATGATTCTGAATTTTATGATCAGGTCTTTGGGCCCTATGCAAACGAGTCTATTCGCAATACCTACCGTTCCTGTTTGAAAAAAGGGGAGCTGGAGAATGAACAGTTCTTTTTAGACAAGCAGGCTGCAACCAATATCATGAAAAAAAGAAAATTGAGAACTTCAGAAGGGGTAACCATCTATATCGATAATAAGGCTGCTTCTACAGTTCAGATCAGCTATGGGCGTGATGGAGAGAAGGATGTGATAATCATTGAAACAGAAAGAGTCAGGGAAGAACTTTAACCTGAATCCAAGGATTGACATTACTGCCGTTTATTAAGAATAAAGTATCTTATGCAAAGTACCTCTTTACATTATATCGCTTTGTTGGGTATGAATCGCCCGATTTTGCTGATAAATGGCAATTTATAACTCAAATACCAGTTTGCAGGAGATACTGTTTGACATAAGTTCTCTTGCAAAAGTAAAAACTTACCATTATTCCATATAGAAACAGTGAAGCAGCGGTTAAGCTGCTATTTGCGCCAGAAGCATGAGATGCTGTACGGTTATTTTGAGTGACAGAATACTATTTGCTGGAAAAAGAAAATCTCAACCAGATATTGTGGGTACTTTTATCTATACGGGCATCTATGTTTTCTGGTTGCTTGAGCTGCCAGTCGTATTCATAGTCAAGGGTAACGGCTCTGGTAAGCCGCCAGCTCATGGTTGCAGAGAAATCAAAATCCGGACTTGTAAAGCGCATTTCAGGAGCAACGGGTGCAAATATCTGTAGTTCGGCTCCGGCGGTACCGATTCGACCAAGCTGAATATTTCCAATAAGCGATGTCTGAGGGCCGAATTCAAACAATCTGGTCTTTTTTTCCCTTCTTAAAACAATACTTTTATCAAGCAAAGATCGTTTCTCAAGATCAATGCTGGAGGTGTCTACTTCATGGGCATTGATACTGATGTATCTATCCGGGAAACGGTTGAAAGAGCTTCCGGCCCCCAGTTGCACTTTCAATTCAAAGAAGCGGGAGTCCATGGCATCAAAATTTGCGCCTGCACCAAAATCAAGAGTAAGGGGAGAAAATGGTGAACTTAGTTTTATTGCCTTGTTTACCGAATCAAATGAGTTTACGGTGTTGTTGTCCTCGACCAGACAGAATTGATTATAAATGGCTTTGTCAAGAGTGATGCGCCGTGGCAGGAGATTTGTGCGGAGTTCTGCTCTGCTGTAGGGGCCAAACCATGGAATAAAACGCCATATAAAAATTGAATGTAATCTTAATTCATCGGGGCCGGTAGTAAGACGGGACAGACTCAGATCGGAGAGGTTGAATCCTTCATCCAGTCGAAAGGTTGATTCCCATTCTAAAGGATTTTTATTGAAGCGCAGCCAGAAATTGATACGGGTACTTAAAAAGGAGGAGATTGTGTTTTTATGGGTTTCCAGACGGTTAGTTTCCCCATTGAATTGAAGGGTCATACCGATATTGGTTCCATATTTCCAGTTCGAGGTAATTGTTTTTCCGGGTGTAATGTCCACCGTTCCACCACTGATGATTTTCATATTATCGGGGTTTTGGATCAGAAGCACTTTGGTGAGTTCTCCTGGGAGCAGACGAACAGTAATGAAGTTGACCAGTGTATTGAAACTTTCGCCTCTGCCAAGAATTTTGTAGGTACCAGGTTTAAGTATCCAGGTATTTACCATATCTCCTCTGTCAGGATCTGCACCAAAGCCTCTTCCGTATGGATCAAAATCAGTGATATTTACCAATTCGTATTCCCCTCTGAAGGGGGTGGAATTTGTATCAATAGTTTCAATTATCAGACCAGACCAGGTGGGTACCAATGGAACCGTTTTTGATTCTTCAATTTTGACTTTTTTTACAATTTTCTGACGTTGTGAACCACTTCCAAGGATTACAAAGTAAACACCAGGTTCAACTGTTTGAGTCTCTCCAGGCTCACCGGAAGCATGCAAGTGACCTTCTGCATCCACTATTTCAAAATTCGGTTCATTACCTCTGATGGTTAACCTCGGTACGAAAATACCCCCTTTACCCAGCGGAACATTTGATTTATCAGAAGCCATTTGTTCTGCTAATGGAGGAGCATCCCAGGTTTTCTGTACAGCAGAAAACCATACGGAACTGTCACGTACCTCTAAAGGTTCTGATTTTGTCAGTATGCTGTCTTTTTTGATCGAATAATTCAGGTACTCATTGGAGATCTCTTCACCAGGCAAATCTGATGGAAGCTCTGCGAACAGGGCATTTAATACCAGCAGAGCTAAAGCAATTGTTTTTTCAATCATTGTTTACTCTCCGGTAATGGTGGAATCTCCCGATAGGACAGTGGTGGAGTCATTAGTGAAGTTTTGAGGTATTTTAATACCTATTTCATTTGCCAATTTAACATCAATATCATGAATCGCCTGATTGACTATATATTCCATAAGCGCTGACATTTCTCGGATTACGTATTCAGGTTCGTGCTGGAAGACTTTTTTTCTGTGATCGAAGCGGCGGGTGTAAATAGTCTTACCGTCTTTCAAGCGTACAAGATTGAGTCTTATACACATGTGAGCAAACCAGAGTTCTTCACTGTCATATTCTTCAAGCGATTCGATAATTCCATTAAGTTCGTAATCGGGTCTGGGGCCCTCATCATATCTTCTGATGACGCTGCTAACCAGATTGGCTGTAACCAGATGCTTATTCAGAAGGTCGGTAATCATGCGGGTGGGTTTGACCGCCCAAACCTGGTATACGTAATATCTGAGTTGAAATGGGCTTTGGCGATAGACAATCTGTGGCCGGTTGTAGGCTTCTTCTATATCCAGTTCTCTTAATCTGATGGTATAGGGATAGGGACTGGGGTAGAGCCGGTCCCGGGTTGTGGATGGCAGGTAGTTCAGAATGTAATATTGTTTCACAGGCACTTTACCGCACCCGAAAAGTCCTGCACATGAAACTGCAATCAATACCAGATTAGTTATCCGCTTTTTCATCGGATATCCCTTTCTCTCTGTGTTTCATTTCTTAATAACAGGGATGGATTTTCTGAAAGCACCTTTGTCAATTGATTTGCATTCTCGGTAGCTTCCCGAATATTTTGAAGTCCTACGGTAAAATCTTCCCTGCTTTGACGGACCATAAGGGAAAGATTCTCGGATAGATCCTTTAGAGCTTGTGCAGTTGAATCGATGGAAGAAAATGTGGAGGCGATCTGTTCACCTTTGACTGCATTTTTGAAACTACCGGTGAACTCCTTTACATCCATGGCGATTTTATCAATTTTGTTTATGATACTGTTAGAAGTGTAAGTTATAGAGTCGATCTTTGGACGGAATTCACTGACAAAATATTTAACATCTTCGGTAATTATAGCAACATTGTCCAGTATTGTTTTTATTGAAGCAAGACTGTCTGGGCTGGTTATCTGGTTGAGGTGATTAAGCAGGAGTTCAACCTTTCCAACGATTACCTCTGCTTTTCCGGTGATTGTTGAAATCATAGATTGCTTTGTGGGAATTTCAGAACCAGGTTTAACAAGTTCCGATTCATTAGTTCCTCCAGTGATTTCGACGTATTTTAGGCCGGTAATACCCATTGCTCCGGTAGTAGCGACCATATCCACTTTCAAAGGAAAATCAGCCTGAAGTTTCATAATTACCCGTACTTTGCTTAAATCATGAGGAAGATAGGTAATTTTTTCTACTTTTCCTATAGGTACACCGCTGTATTTTACCACAGCACCCTGCTCGAGACCACTAAGAGACTCGCCCTGAAAATAGGCCACGTATTCGTTATATTTGTCACTGAGTTTAAGCCCCAGAGGGATTGCTGCAAAAAGTATCAGCAGAATTGTTCCAATAATAAGGAATACACCCAGCCGGGCGCGTTGGGCCCTTGAAATACTCATTTTTTGCTCTCCAGATTGAAATTGAGTCTGTAGCAGTTATTTTGGTTACGATCTGGCTCGTGCCGCTTGAAGAAATCATTAATTGGCCCCTGATCAATTTTTACTGCTTCTTTGTAGGGTCCTTCAAAAAGAAGAGATCCTTTGTGTAAAAAAGTGATACTGTCTGCTATCTTTTCAATAGAATACAGTTCGTGCGTAACAACTACAACTGTTATTCCCAACATAGTGCGCAATTTCAGCAGCAGATCGTCCAGTCCTGCAGAGGTGACCGGATCCAGACCTGCCGAGGGCTCATCACAAAATAGAAGCGGAGGATCAAGGGCCAGAGCTCTTGCCAGAGCAGCCCGTTTTCTCATACCGCCGGAAAGTTCTCCGGGATAGAGATTTGCTGCATGCGGAAGATCTACCTGCTCCAGTTTTAATCGTACTATCTCCCTGATAATTTTTTCTGGCAAACTGGTGTGCATCTGAAGGGGTAGAGCTACGTTTTCCAAAATGGTAAGGGAGCCCAGAAGCGCTCCGTTCTGAAACAAGACTCCTACCTTTTTTAATACTTCCACAGTTTGAGGTTCATCCTGGTCATTAATTGGAGTGCCGAAAATTCGTACATTTCCGGATGTACGTTTTAGAAGGCCGATAGTTGATTTTAGGAGAGTAGTCTTACCACACCCTGAAGTGCCTAGAATAACTCTTATTTCAGAGGGATAAACCTTGCTTGAAATATTGTTCAATACCGTACGTTCAGCATATTGAACTACCAGATTTTCTATTTCCACAACTGGTTGAGAGTCTTTTAACACGAATCACCTACAAGACAAAGGAAAACAGTGCATCTGCCAGTATGATTATAAATATTCCGGTTACGACACTGGCAGTGGTCTCTTTACCTACTGCTTCTGCGCCACCCCGGACTCTGAATCCATAATAAGAACCAATCCAGATTATAAGCCAGGAAAAAATCACCGATTTCACAAAACCAGCCCAAAAATCTCTGAATAGGATGCTTTTAAGCAATTCATTCCAAAAAAGAGAAGAGGAAAGGTCAAGGTAGAAAATAGCAACAAAGAAACCGCCAAGGATACCTGCTGCGGTTGCCATTATGGAGAGTATCGGCATGGTGATACTTATGGCCCAGAATTTGGGTACCACCACATATTGCACAGGATTAATTCCCATAGTCTGCAGGGCATCCAGCTCTTCGCCAACCACCATAGTAGCAATTTCTGCAGTTGTGGCACTACCGGTTCTTCCAGCCAGTATTATTGCAGTTAGTAATGGGCCTAGTTCCCTTACCATAGTGATTCCCAGAAGGGGAGCCAGAAAGATTCCTGCTCCAAAATTCTGTAACTGAATTGCAGTTTGCAATGCCAGTATTATTCCGATTAAAAAGGAGAGCAGGCCTACTATACCGAAAGCTTTGTTACCTAAGAGGTACATCTGTTCTCCAAGAGCCCCTCTTTTGAAATCTCTTTTCTTAAGTAAGCCCAGAGTTCCCCAATAAAGCATTTCTGTAAGAACGGATAAGGCGTCGAGTACGTTTTTTCTGAAGGTAAGCAAAGTGTCGCCACAGCGCACAAAAAAATTTTCGTTTTTCTGTGGAGTAACCTGTTCATCGCCTGATAAGGACCAGCTCTTAAGAGTTTGTTCAAGTTCAGGAGCAAGATTTCTTATTATCAGTTTTCCCCCGTTTTCTTCATAGATGGTGTGCAGAAGACGGATAAAGCAATAACCTGCAGAATCGATGCGTGTGGTTTTAGTCAGGTCGATAATTAGAGTCTTACCGGGTTTTTGATTGAGAAGATTGGACTTTTCTATCCAAAACCGATTCAGGGTTTCAGGAAAAGTTATTGTGCTATTGGGGGGACTGGAGCTTTTGGACCGGTTGTTCATGAAAAAACCTGAAGATCTGAATACCAATAAAAAGAAAGGGAAAGCGTAATATTACTCTTTTCACCAGCAAGCATATTATAAATATGGTTTCTGGGTCAGCTTAATACACAAGTAATTCACTGTATTATCGGGTTATACGCTGGGGTACAGGCAGATTGTCTACTTCGTTCGGCTATTGCAATTGTAAAGGTTTTGCAAGGAAAATACGTTTGTGGTAGGCTGGTGTCAATAGCGTTGATAACATAAATAAAAACAAGTAGTTAAAGCAATCTGGTTATTAAATTGTGTAAATTAGTTTTGCAGGATACCCTATAAAAAGTTTGCTTTTTACGCCATTTATCTATATATTATAGTCACTCTTCGAGCAAGGGTTTTTTAAAATTTGATATTCACATCTTCTTTAGTTCCCCATTCCGAGGTGGAGGATTTTTTTTATGCAATTACCTAAATCACGGCGACGTCAGAAGCTCCGGGAGAAAAAATGTCAATATCCAGGATGCGGCAAGATTTTTTTTGGCATTCATATTTCCAAATATTGTCCCGAACATCGTCAGGACAGATATCGTATAAGAAAACGAACCAAGCCGGAAGATGTGAACATTAAAAACCAGACCTTCAAGCATACTTATACAGAAGTAGTCACTATGGTTATGGATTGCGCCTTAGAGGGCTGCACTAATCAGTTCGAAGTTAAAATCTACCCCAGGCAGTTTATTTATCCGAAGTATTGTCCGGAGCACCGAAACGAGTATAAACGGATTCGTCATCTTCAGTTGATCGGAAGAGAAGATCTTATTGAACAGATGAAAAATGAAGGTGAAAGTTTCGAGTTGGACAGCAACACGGAAAATGTGGAAGAAGAAAGTGCCGATATTGATATAATAGACGATGTAGCTTAAGCAGCTGCACAACTCTATCTGTTGAGGAGGAGATTAGTTCTCTTCCTCTTTTTTTTGCCAATCATAATTGACTTGGCATTGCTGGCCTTCAAATCCTATTTTCATATTCTACTGTATTACTTCTGTATTACTTGTCATTTCAGGATTGTTTTCATGAGTTCATTCCATCAGGCTGTTTGTGATGTTGTTGGGGATTTAGATCTTTTTTTTGAAAAGTATTATTCTTCTATAAACCTTTGTGGTCCAGAAATAGATGCAACTCAGTATCAGCAGTATCCATTGATGTTTGCCTGTACTCATCGCAGTCACATCGATTATATATTGGTTGGGTATAAGCTGCATAAAATAGGTTTTAAGAACATGCGTTTTGCTGCAGGGGATAACCTGACTAAACTTCCTTATGTTGGACCCAAATTTACTTCGTTTGGTGCCTTTGCTGTCTCCAGAGATAATGGCTTTGAAAGAAATTATGTTCGAAAACTTTGTGATAGTGTTGTTTCTATGTTGGAAAGAGGTGAGCCGATTATTGTATTTCCTGAAGGAGGCAGAAGCTATTCAGGTGCTATGTTAGATTTGAAAAATGGAATTCTGGGTGCAGCCGTGCTTGCTCAGGCCAAAGATCCAGATCGAGATGTTTTCCTGGTGCCTGTTGCGATTTCATATGAACTGATTCCAGATCTCCCTTATTTTAATCTGCTTTTGAAGGGAAAGCAATTAAAGAAGAAAAGTAATCCTCTGGTTAAGCGTATAATAGGTTCTTTGTTTTATTTTGGGGCTGATCTTTTTGCTTATCTACCTCTTTTTTTGGATAAGGCCCGCAAAAAGAAATTCGGAAATGTTTATATCGATTATAAAGCTCCGATTGCGGTTCGCTCGATTGTAGATATCCAGAAAAACCGAAATGAAAAAGCCAGGGATGATTTCTCAGCCCATCGGGTTTCCATGCAGCAGGTTAGTTTATACCTGCAAAAGGAGTTACTCTGTCTGTATCGTATTTTACCGGTTCATCTGGTTTCCTTCTTACTTAAAAGCGGTGTTGACAAGGTAGAAAAAATGGAAACCCAAATAGAATCTCTGATTGAAAAACTCAGAGAAAATAATCGCAACACTGAACAGGTGAATAAACTTAAACCCTCTGAAATAGTAAAGCAGGGTCTGGATATATTATTAAAGCAGAAAGCAATCTCTACCAAAAAAGAAATTATTATTAGAAAGCAATTTGTCATCGATTATTACAGTGCTGCTGTATAGCTGGGGGTAAGTGTGACATTCGAGCAGTATCTTACTATTCCTACCGTAATAGATCTTAAATCGGAGGATAAAGTAGAAGCTTTAAAAGAATTATCGCTTGTACTTTTCAAGGCTCTCGATGTTCGCAAGCAGAAGGCTGTAATAGATGAAATTTTAAAAAGGGAGGAAGCCTCATCGACCTTTATAGGGCAGGGATTGGCTATGCCACAGGCCCACGGACCAATAAAGGAAGAGTTTGTTATAGCGGTAGGAAGAAGTCTCAATGGTATCAAATATGATGCTGCACGTGGCGCTCTTGTTCACATTATTGTGTTGTTGATTGCCCGGGAAGAGGCTGATAACAATAAACAGATTCAGATTTTATCCGAACTGGCTACTTTTTTTAAAACTGATGCCGTAAGAGAGCAGATACTGGCTTTTGAAGCTCCGGTTGATCTGAAAAAAGTCATCGAGTCGATAAAGCATCCCTTTACTGAAGACAAGTCTGCCAAGAGTGCTGCCAGAAAAATTACCAACCCAATCATTTCTGCTGCTGTTACCTTGGCCAGGGAAACCAAAGCCAATGCTATAATGATATTCGCTGATACAGTACGGGAAAACGATTTTATCGATCAGTTCAAAATGAAACCCAAACTGATTATTGTTACCAGTAATAAAGCTCGTTTTGAACTTGCCCGAAACCGCAAAATCGCAGCGATTATTCAGGTACCTTCCATTCCGGCATCTCGTACCGGTCAGATAAAAATAGGTATTCTGCTGGCACTTTCCCGCAATCTTATCGGCAGGGAATCAAAAGTTATTTGTCTATCGGGAAATTCTGCTAATGGCGTCTTTGATACCATAGTTGTTATCGATGTCGCTTTGGAGTATGAATTTTTCTATACCTCTGCACAAACTATCGTACCTCCTGATGTTAAGCCGGAAGTCCTGGAAAGAATAATAGGATTGGCTCAGGAAATTGCAGTTGAGGGCAGGGAGGGTAAGCCTGTAGGAACGATATTTGTACTGGGTGATACTAATTCTGTCAATGCCTCGGTCAGGCAGTTAATTATTAATCCCTTCAGAGGCTATAGTGAAGCGGAGAGAAATATACTGGATCCTGGGCTGGTGGAGACTATAAAGGAATTTGCCAGTATCGATGGGGCTTTTGTTATCACTGGTGATGGAATTATCCTGTCTGCCGGAAGTTATTTGCGACCACAACTGACTGAGGAGTTGCCGACATTGCCAGGAGGATTCGGAGCTCGTCATGCCGCTGCTGCCGGGATCACTGCTTGCACAAACGCTTTAGCTATAACCATCTCAGAGTCTACCGGTACAGTGACAATTTTTAAAAATGGTGTGGTAATGATGTCTATAGCCAGACCGGTGATCAGGGAAAAAACTCTGATTCAACGATACCTGTAAAACCTCTTTTTACAGTGTTTCTTAAGCGGCAATTTTTACTCAGAAACTTTCTGTGCAAACATATTATTTTAACACCAGTCTTTGCACTTGAATAGGAAGCCAAAATCCATGTATCCAGCCCTTGTAGAGGGGCTGTCAGATCTCATGGCCACTGATTTCTTATTTAAATGCGTAAGTCAGGTTTACAGCAATGAACTATAAAGAAGGGAATGGCACATGTCAAACGCCAGAATCAGCTACAATGACTCTTTTTTAAAAAATGCAATTACTGCTCATGAAATGGAGTCCTACAATCAATCTATTGCTTCAGCAGAAAAGTTGCTTTCCGATCGTAACGGTCCGGGCAATGATTTTCTTGGCTGGCTTGATCTTCCGAAAATAATGAACAAATCCGCCATACAGGCTATTCAGGAGAAGGCTGCACAAATACGCAGCAAAGCTGATGTGCTGATATGCGTGGGTATTGGGGGATCTTATCTGGGTGCGCGTGCTGCGATCGAATACTCTTCGGTTTCTTTTGAAGATATGAGAAAGCCAAGAGTTATCTTTGCAGGACATTCCATAAATTCTGATTATCTCTCCGATTTACTTGAGTTAGTTAAGGATAAAAATGTTGCAGTTAATGTGATTTCGAAAAGCGGTACAACGACCGAGCCCGGAATTGCTTTTAGAGTGATAAGGCAATGGATGGAAGCCAGATATGGAAGAAAAGAAGCAGCATCTAGAATAATTGCCACAACAGATCCAGCTAAAGGGGCTTTGCGTAAGCTTGCTACAGAAGAAGGTTATACAACATTTGATATTCCTTCAGATGTGGGAGGGAGATTTTCAGTACTAACACCTGTCGGGCTTTTCCCTATTGCAGTTGCAGGTCTTGATATTGCAGAACTGATCCAGGGTGCTGCTGAAGCTATGGATTTTTGCAGTGGCAATACCTGGGAGAAAAATCTGGCCGGTCATTATGCTGCTGCCCGTAATATCCTTTTTAGAAAAGGTTACACCACCGAAGTTCTCGCATCCTTTCAGCCTCAGCTTCACTTTATCAGTGAATGGTGGAAACAGCTTGCCGGAGAAAGTGAAGGTAAAAACGGAACCGGAATTTTTCCTTCTGCTCTCGATTATACTACTGATCTGCATTCTCTGGGGCAGTACATGCAAGATGGTTTACGTAATATTTTTGAGACTTTTGTTATTGTAAAGAATACTCTGAAAAGTGTGACCGTACCGCTATTTCAGGATGACAGTGATGAGCTTAATTATCTGGCAGGCAGGACTTTTGAAGAAATCAATCAGAATGCCTATAAAGGTACTCTTCTGGCTCATTTTGATGGCGGGGTGCCATGCAGTACTTTGCTTCTTCAGGACCGTACAGAAAGAACTCTGGGCCAGCTCTTCTACTTTTTTGAAAAAGCAATAGCACTTTCCGGATACATTTTAAGAGTAAATCCTTTCGATCAGCCTGGAGTAGAAGAATACAAGAAAAACATGTTTGCACTTCTTGGAAAGAAAGGCTTTGAGAAAAGAAGTGGTGAGCTGTCCTCACAAACCAAAGATATGCAACTATGAAATCATTCAGAAAAGTATTAACCTTTAATACTCCCCACCGCCGTGATTACATAAATATCACGGCACAGGTGGAATCTGCACTGAACGACAGCGGTATCACTGAAGGCCTCTGTCTGGTAAACGCAATGCATATCACAGCCAGTGTGTTTATCAATGACAATGAGCAGGGATTAATCAGGGACTTTGATGACTGGCTCGAAGGACTGGCTCCCCACGAACCACTCTCCAGGTATCGGCATAATGGAGTCGAGGACAATGGCGATGCTCATCTTAAACGTCAGGTCATGGGAAGAGAAGTGGTGGTTGCGGTCACTAATGGAAGACTGGATTTTGGTCCCTGGGAACAGATCTTTTACGGTGAATTTGATGGGCGGCGGCCTAAAAAAGTGCTGATTAAAATCATTGGAGATTGAACTGCATTTCATTTCTGGAGGTGCTTTGCAAAACAGAAAACCTGTAATCGGAGTGATTGGCGCATCTGAAACCACAGAGGAACAGTATCAGCTTGCTTTCGAACTTGGTGGCCATATTGCCAACAGGGGAGCGATTCTGGTATGTGGTGGTTTGGGTGGGATCATGGAAGCTTGTAGTAAAGGAGCTACGGAAAATGGCGGCCTGGTGATAGGTATTCTTCCTGGTAACAGCAAAGCCGATGCAAATCCCTATGTTTCAATTGCGATACCAACTGCGATGGGTATCTCAAGGAACGTGTTAGTGGTGCATACAGCCGATGTCCTTATTGCTTTTCCAGGTTCCTATGGTACTCTCAGTGAAATTGCGCTGGCTTTAGCCATCGGAAAAACAGTGATTTATCTTCCTGGTGCATGGGATCTTAAAAAAATAGGAAAGGTTGATAGTGCTCTTTTTAAAGAGGCTTTTGACCCCAGACAGGCCATAGGGTTTGCTCTCGATACTCTGCGCAGATAAAAAAAACTGGAATTTGATGATATGTCGGGATATATTATATGAATATCGTAACTAAACAGCTCTGCATCAGGAATAGATATTTTAATTGGAAATGAGTATCGATCAGAAAGAAACAGTTCAGAGTTAATCGGCTTTTTGACATTTTAGGTTCTTCGTTTCGATTTTTATTTCAGGTTACGCCTGAAATTATGTGTTTTTTTATTTAGTTCTGATTTTTTCCGATCAGGTATTTTAATCCGTTTAAATAGCTGTGTGGTTACCAAATTGCCTGATAACTTTTTTTCAGTATCCATTTAGGAGGACCATTTTGACTTTGAATATCCCCTTAAAAGTATCAGTTTTGTTAATCACCGGTTTCTTGTTATCAGCCAATGCTGATTCTTTATCTGTACCTATAGAGATGAATAAGTATTATGAAAAAGTGGATGAATCCTTCTCTCGTCTTGCCAGATCATCTGCTTTTAAAAGTACCAGCCTCTCTGGAGCAGAAAAACTCTTTGTGAGAGAAATGAAAAAAAACCGGGCATATTATACCCTGACTCGCACCAATTCAAAAGGAAAAATTATTTCTGAAGCAGTCAGAGGGAAAAAAGTCGAACGTCCAAATACCGATGCGGAAAGAGAAAAATGGTTTCAAACTGTAAAAAATACCAAAGAACCTTATTACTCTATTATCAGAGATGACGACAGGGGCCGGTATTATCTCATCTGGAGTAAACCAGTCATTAAAAACAATAATTTCGTTGGAACTGTTACTGCCAAGATCGACCTCTGGGATAGTTTTTATGAATTCTCCAATTCGGTTTACTACCCTTTTCTGATTCGCCTTAACAACCTCAGTCTTTTTTCCCATAAATGGAATAATGATTTCAGCTACAAAGAAGAACGATTGACTATTCCAGGAATAAACAGGATCTCAGTCCGTTATATTCCTGAAAAAAAAGGCTCCTCTGTGGCTGCTAATGACAGTTCAAAGGCTGTATCACCTGACACAGATGCTCAGATAACTCCGGTAATTCAAAAAAACGATACTGCGACAGGAGTGCAAGCCAGTACGCCAAAGGATCAAAAAGGGAATTCTGCGACAGTTTTAATTATCACTATAATATTGATTGGTGCGGGAAGCGTATTGGTTACTCTGGTTATCGTTTCCAGAAACCGCAGAAAGGCTCTTTTAAAAGAGCTGGATGAAGAGTAGCAAAATCTTCCAACCTTCAGTCGATCTCAGACACTGGTTTTGACCCACTTTTTATGCATCCAATTTATTACCCAATTTCCCTGGTTGGGGTGGATGCAGTCTGTATTACATATTGAAATGGTAAGACTTTAACCTAAAAAACGCAGTAGATTGACGCGAATAACACGTAATCTATTGCGCATAAAGGCTTTCAGTCCTTTCGGTCTTATCACCAGTAGATAAAACCTTCAAGGACTTCAAGCCTTTCTGCATCAATATCTTATGGTTCTTTATCGTCACCTGCTGCGGTTTTTAAGTTGAAGGTGTTGAAGGCTTTATCTGCGAGATGATAATGGCGGAAGACCTGAATTGCTTAGCACTTAATCCCGATTATTATCGGGACCGTGAATACGCCACATCCAACTTGCGGAAGTTAGGTTAAATTTAGTGGGCTGGCATGAAGAAATACCAGCCCTCTTTTTTTATTGATTTTTGTCCAGAGCAGCTTGTGCTTTAATTGCGCGCGCCAGTCCCTCTTTGGAGTAGGCAAAGGCGGCCAGTGGAGTTTCTGTTGACCCTTCTTTAAGTATTTGTTCGCCAAAGTACTCGGTCAGTTTGTATTCTCTCATCAGAAATTTCTTAGCCAGTTTTTTTTCACCTTCTGCATTGATTATCAACTCACCATTCTCTCCGTTAATAAGCTGAACTTTCTGACCATAGTCATATATAAAATCGATACTGTCGGAGGTAATTTGGCGCTCTCCATTAGCATTGTTGATCATCATGGTGGGCAGGCAGTCCACTTTTCCCTTTGCGGAATAGCCGTTTCCTTCGATGTAACCACTGGAGATGTACTGAAAATTCATGCTGGCATCTATTTGCTGTGGTGATTCACCGGGGAACTTTCTGGTCAGTTTGCAGTCATAATTTCCAAGATAAACGACCCAGTAAAGCGCCTGCCCCTGTTTGTTGTCACTACTAAGGTAGAACATCTTTTTTTGCAGAATATTGCGAGCAAAACAGGCAGTAACGGAAAAAACGACAATTGAGAGTATAAAAAGAATACGTTTATTATTTAACATGAAACCTCCTCCGGAATTAAAGTAAAAATGGCACAGGTAAAAGTGAATTATTGACAAATAACGAATCGGTCAATTAATTAATCAAGACGTTTATTTAAAAAAACGGTCAGCTATAAATATAAACATTTTTTACTGGAAGTGTTGGATTGTTCTATTGCTGTTTGAAGTACATAACCGGCAGCAACTCATAATGGGTTCTGAATTTTTACTTCGTGCCACAAGCCACTTTTTATATCTTTAACCAATCTTATATGAGGAGATTCACCCCCATCGTACACAGTTATCTCTTTTTCAGACAGAACGGTTTTCCCAATTATTGTAAGAACCTCGTTGTTGAGGGCTTTATACTGCAGCATAAGGAAGTCTTTGATGCGTTCAAAGTCCTGTCTGCTTTCATTGAAGGTGAAAAAAAGTGTGCCAATCTGTTCTGTGGATAGCCTTTCATAGATTTTTGCAGGAAATGGTTTTATCTGCCTGAGTCGCTCATAACTGTTTACAGTAAAAATGGAGTGCTTATCAGTGAAAAGGATGTAATGAAAACGCGCATCCGGGAAAAGGATACGCAGAGGGTTGAAAAGATTATCGATCAAAAAGTCACAATCCACATTTATACGTTCCAGTTTACTCTCCAGTACTAGAATGTGCCGTTTCCCATAATATCGGTAATCAAAAAAACCATCGATCTCTTTTATGCTTTCATAACCGTATTTGCCTTTTCCGGTTTTCTTCAATATGATCAGATTAGGGTATTGCTTTATTTTTAAAATGTAATCGCTGCTATGTGCCACTATGAAATCTCTGCAATTTCGCACATCGAAGCCTGGCTCGAATATGCCCCCGGTCTTTCCGTTTTTGTCCCAGTGTTTTAAAAAGTATTTGGTTATCCTTCTAGAGATCCTTTCTGCAAGATCCCCCAGAATATTACCTTCTGCCTGGGAATCGTAAACAAATGGTGAGTTGATCAGATCGGAGACAGTAATAATAGGATAGCTATAGTCATTAATTATATACTCCACAAGAAGTTTTTCGTGCTTTGGCAGGGAACTGTTGATGGGATCATTGGGGTTATGAAGTTTAAAAGAGCTCTGGACCCCATGATTTCTCTTAATAGAATAGATGGCCTCCTCGGAACTGTTTCGCTGAGGTGTCCATAATACAGGATGAAATTCAACAAAGGGATCTTCGGGGTTTGGAACAGCAGAATTTGCTGGATTCATGAAGTTTGGTTCTTTCTACTGCTTATCGGAGATTCTTTTAGCCTCTTGTTCACACAATTTTATAAAAAACAATCTATTATGAGATAAATAAAATTCAATTTTATAATAATAGTACATATACTCAATCAGGGCAATAATTTATTAGCGTTTTAGCTTTGGTCTAGGCAGAAATTAAAAAGACACTGTGAACTTCCAAACACAATGAAAAAAAGAGAATTGAAGTCTATGCGTTTTGAATTAAACAAGATCTCTACTAAATCGAAGTATGAGTACAATTAACCTAAAGGAATTGAAGCGAGACACAGTGATAATCGCCCGATTTAGGTTTAAATAAAAAAGACCAGTTGAAGCCATCGAAAGGCCCAAATTTTAAAAATAAAAGAGGAACATTATCAAGATCGTTGCTTTTAGTTTCAAAAAAAATGTATCTTCTCTGCTTACTTTAGTGCCGGCCGATGCAGTGTCTGATTCCTTTTCCATGGATAGCACATAGTGATGAAGAACAAATCTTACAAGATATTGCTGGTCGATGATGAACCTGGAATTCGCAAAATATTGCGGCTGTTTCTTGAGCTGGAGGGCTTTACTGTTTTTGAAGCCATCAATGCTACACAGGCAATATCTGTAATTCAGAAAGAAAAACCTCATCTGGCCATTCTGGATGTGATCCTATGCGGACAGACTGGCTTTGATGTGTGTGAATGGGTGAAAAATAATCCTGAGACTAAAGACGTAATTATCTTTCTTTTTACTGCTTTGAATCAGGAACATGATTATCGTGAAGGTCAGCGGGTCGGCTGTGATCTTTATCTGACAAAACCGCAAAACCCTAAAGATATCGTTGAAAAAGTAAAAGAGTTTTTATACCTGAAATATGATGAGCAACCAAACCACGAAAAATGTCAGCTTTAGGCCGGCTGTTTTCTGTTAACGGCTTTTTTAGAAATTCAGAAAGGATATTCCCGGTCACATGAAAAAAAATACTCCGATAAGGATTCTGATTGTTGTGGCAACCGTTATTGTTGCCATTTATTTTCTGATCCCTTCAGTCTCCTATTACTCCAAAACTTCGGAACAGCGTGAACTGATACGTCAGGACCAGCCTAACATCCTTAAAAAAATCCTCAACCTTGGACTTGATCTCCAGGGAGGTATGCGTTTGGTTCTGGAAATAGACAGGTCCAAACTGGAGAACCGTGATGATAAGGATGTTCTGGATCGTGCATACACCATCATTGAAAACCGAATAAATGCTCTGGGTGTTGCTGAACCAATAATTCAAAAACAGGGAAATGACAGAATTATTGTCGAACTGCCAGGGCTTAAAGATGAAGCGGCTGCCAAAAGCGTTATCGGAAAGACTGCTCAGCTTGAGTTTAACCTGGTAAGAGAGCCCGATCAGCTCAGACGAGCACTCAGTGTTATTGATAACGTGCTTGCCGGTAAGGAAGGCCCCACTGCTTCTGCTGACAGCAGTCAAAAAGCAGACAGCCTGGATAAAAAAGAGCAGGAAGCGATCGCAAACCGACTTTTTAAAAGTGAAAAATCTGAAGATACTGCAACAGACAGTAGCGGTTCTGAGGCCATGGCAAATGCTCCAAAATTCAAAGAGATGCTGGTTCAGGTCGGAGACCAGGTGGCAGCTCGCATGGATCATGTAGGGAAAGTAAATGCAATTCTGACCAGGGATGATGTACAGCAGGCATTGAAAAGAGCTGGTTTAGGAAATAATTCTTTCCTTTGGGACCATGATACCACAACCCTGGGTAACAGTGCTTATCGGGTTCTCTATTATGTGAAAGGCACTCCGGAGATGCGCGGTGATGTCATCAAAGACGCACAGGCTACAATCGGTCAGAGTGACATGAGAGGAAGCGCAGCCAAAGTAGATATAGAAATGAACGCCAAAGGCGCTCGCACTTTCTCTTCTGTTACCGCTGCAAACCGGGATAAGTTTCTGGCTATCGTGTTAGACAGTTCCGTTTATTCTGCACCCAGAATTATTCAGAAAATTCCTTTTGGAAAAGCTGAAATTACCGGAAATTTCACCATGGAAGAAGCTAAAAATCTGGCTATCGTTTTACGGGCCGGTGCACTTCCTGCTCCGGTAAAAATCATTCAGGAACAGATCGTAGGGCCTTCACTAGGACAGGATTCAATTGAGAAGGGATTGCTTGCAGGATTAATCGGAGCTGCTTTGGTAGTGTTTTTCATGCTGATTTACTATAGGGTAAGTGGACTTATTGCTCTGGTTTCACTGGCCATAAATATTCTGATGGTTCTTGCTGTTATGGCAGGAATACATGCAACACTCACCTTGCCCGGTATTGCTGCAATAATACTTTTGATCGGCATGAATGTGGATGCCAATGTGATCATCTTTGAAAGAATCAGAGAAGAACTGAGGCTGGGTAAGACTGCCAATAATTCCATTAAATCTGGTTATGAGACTGCTTTTGTAACCATTATGGACTCCAACCTTACTACTTTGATTACTGCTTTCATTTTGCTGTGGAAAGGTACAGGGCCAATAAGGGGATTTGCAGTTACCATGATCCTGGGTATTGTAGCTTCGCTCTTTACAGCACTGTTTGTGTCCAAAGTACTTATGGATCTGGTTTTCCAGAAAAACAAAAACACATTGAGCATCTAACTTCTTCTGTGGGGAATTAATCACTATGTTGCAGGCTTTTAAAAACACAAAATTCGATTTTATTCGTTACCAGAAAATTGCTATCAGCGCTTCAGTACTGGTAATACTGATCGGGGTAGTCTCAGTTATAATGCATCGGGGATTTAATCTCTCTGTAGATTTTATCGGGGGGACCACCATGCAGATAAAATTTCAGAAACCTTTTCACGATGATTTGGGAAAGATCAGAAGTATCATTTCTAACTTGGGTTTTGGCTCTCCTGAGGTGAAAACAATCGGACAGATTGCAAATAACGAATTACAGGTAACTGTCGGTAAGCAGGGTGAAGGAGATGAAGTCTCCAAAGCTATAAGAAATGCTCTGACTGAGAAATACCCGGAAAATTCCTTTGAAGTGCGAAGAGTGGAAACTGTTGGTCCTAAAATTGGGGGAGAACTTAAAAGGGATGCTTTTGTTGCTACAATACTCTCCCTGATTGCAATTCTCATTTATGTGGGTTTCCGCTTTAACCTTCCTTTTGGTGTTGCTGCGGTTATTCCACTGTTTCACGATGTGCTGGTTACGATTACAGTTTTTTCATTACTGAATATGGAGGTTTCATTAACCTTTATTGCAGCTTTGCTTACTATCGTAGGATATTCACTCAATGATACTATAGTTATATTTGATCGTATCAGGGAGAATTTGAAAAATGGTCTGAAGGGCAGAAGTTTCAAAGATGTGGTAAACGCAAGCATAAATCAGACTTTGTCTCGCACATTCATCACTTCCTTAACTACTCTATTTGTTTCTTTTGCACTTTTTGTTTTTGGAAGCGATGCGATTAAAGATTTCGCTCTTGCTCTGACTGTGGGTATCGCAGTGGGTACCTATTCCACCATATTTATTGCTATTTCGATACTGGTTGCCTGGCATAATAAAAAACCGATAGTTAAATAAAAAAAATCATTATTCTTAAAAAAAGGCGGGTTTGCACTGAACCCGCCTTTTTTTTTCTTTCATTGATAGCTGAAGTTATTTTTTCAACTATGCTGATGCTTCGGGAAGGGATAATGTATATGAGGCATTTTCTTATTTTGATCGCAGCGGTTTTCTCCACTGTTACAGCAGATGACTGTCAATTGACAATAGCCAGGCTCAAATACGGTGGTGGCGGAGACTGGTATGCCAATCCCTCTTCCTTGCCAAATCTGGTAAAAGCCTTGAAACAACGCACCTCTATCCAGATCTGTGATACCATAAAAACCGTCCAGATTATGGACAGGGAATTTTTTCTATTTCCTTTTATTTACATGACCGGGCATGGAGATTTCAAATTAACCGATGCCGAAAAGTTGAGATTACGAAAATACCTGATAGGGGGTGGATTTCTTTGGGCTGATGATAATTATGGGTTGGATCGATCGTTTCGGCAGCAGATTGCACAGCTCTTCCCGCAAAACCCCCTGACCCCTGTCTCTTCCGATCATCCCATTTATAGTAGCTTTTATCAATTACCGGGATTACCAAAGATTCATGAACATGACGGCGCCCCAGCTCAGGGATTTGGGGTGTTTTTTGAAGGCAGAATGGTGATCTTTTACACCTATAGTACCGATATTGGTGATGGTATGGAAGATTTGCATGTTCACAATGACGATGAGAGACATCATGAACTGGCACTTCAGATGGGTATAAATGTTATCCACTGGTTTCTGAATCAATGAATAAAGATCTCTTAAGTGTAAAAAAATACATAGCTGCAATTCGAAGAAAGTTCATCTGGTTCAGAATTATCCGGGGATTTGCTACTGCCATTTTTGTTTTCTCTTTGATCTCAATAGTGCTCAATCTTAGTTTCGCCCTGTATCCATGGACTTTTCTGCCGCTCTTATGGGATATACTCGCCTGTGTTCTGCTCCTGTTTTTTGGGGGTTGGTTTTTGGATTCTGTTTTTTTCCACGCCCCGGATTATAGTAAAGTGGCTTTAAAAATTGAGCAGAGCTCAAATTATACTCATCCTTTGATTGCTATCGCACTTGAGTTTCATAAGACTAAGCAAAACAGCCCGTTTATCGATCGTACTTTCCATTTGGCATCACAGCAGATTACCGGATTGACTCCAATTTCTCTGAAGTTGCCTTTTACATTGTGGTTGAGTCTCATTTTGGTCCCTGCCTGGATTCTAACTTTAAATCTTTTTGATCCACCGCTGTTACGATTCTGGAATGCGCCATTTCTTTCAATCAGTTCTTCTGATGCAATTGTCAGTCCGGGGACTGTAAAGATTGGGCTAAATGATTCAGTAACACTGAAATTCCAACCACTTAAGACCAGATTGCCCTCCTGCAGGATAGTAATAAACCGATTGAACGAAAAAAGATCTGAAAAGATTCACCTGCGATCAGACAGTTCAGAGATATTCAGTTTCAGGATGGACAGCGTAAAGCAATCGTTTGTCTATCTGTTTATTTATGGAGGGCAGCAGTTTGCACCTGAAACGATCACTGTTGTGCCACCACCAGCTCTTTACAGTATGCAAATACGGCTTACCCCGCCTTTCTATACTGGTGATTCTGCAAGGGTCTTGCCCGAAGGGCAGGGGGATTTCAGGGTTTATGCAGGGACAAAGGTAAATTTTACCATCGAATCTGAAGATCTCTCCAGAGCTTATCTTATAAGTGGCAATGATTCCATAAGCTTCAAAGTAGACAAAAGCAAAGCCTGTGGTGAAATTACTGTGGAAAAACCGATTGAATATACTTTCGGACTGATAGATCAGCGGGGACAGAAAAACGATTCGCTTCCACAATTTCACATAGATATCATTCCTGATGAACTTCCCATGGTTCATTTTCTTAAACCCGGTTATAACGTAGAGCTTAAACCTGAATCAGTGGAGACTTTGTGGGTACAGGGAATTGATGACATCGGAATAAGATCCTTAGAGATATTAAGTTGCCGCAATGGAGAATGTCAGGAAAGTGTCTCTGTCTGGAATATTTCTCCCAATGGAACCCCTCAAACTATCAGAAAACAGGTTATTTGGAATTTGAATCAATACACTCTCTATCCAGGAGACACACTTTTTTACTGGGCGAAAATCCGGGATAACCGTCCATTCTCTCCCCCAGGAATTACTGCCAGCGATACTTTCTGGTTCAGGGTACCCTCTTTTGAAGAAATTCACCAGGCTATCATGGAAAAGGAAAACTATGCAGATCAGAAAATCGAAGGAGTACGCAAAGAGCAGGAAAATATCCAGGACATGCTGGAACAGTTAGTAAAGTCCGCTACCGGCTCAGAAGAACTTTCCTGGGATCAGAAACAGATTCTGCAGGATGTGCAGAAGTCAATTCAGGCTCAAACGGATTCTTTGCAGAATGCCCTGAATTCATTGCAGGAAAATATCCAAAAGCTTAAAGAGCAGGGTAATGTTGGTGAAGAGATCAGTGAAAAAATGGAACAGATACAAAATGAACTTAAAGAGCTGATAAAACAATTTGGCGACAGTTTGTTTCCAAAAATCGAAGACGGCCATCAGATCTCTTTTGACGAAATGCAGGAAGCTGTAGAGAATCTCCAGAAAATGCTTCCTGAGCTGAATGAGCGTTTAGACAATACATTGCAATTTTTGCAGATGTTACGTAAAGATCGTGAACTGGCTTCAATGGCCTTGCGCGCAGAAAAACTCGCTCAGGAACAGAAGTCCATTGCTGATCAGAATCAATCTCCACGTACATTGGATCAACAGAAGGACCTTCTGAAAAGGATTGAGAATTTTAACAATGAGCTGAAGAAGAATCATTCGGCTGAAAAAAACCTTTCATTGACTTCTGAGCAGATGGATTCTTTGCGTAATCAGATGCAGTCTTTCCTCTCAGAAAATCAGAGCCCTTCTGCAGATCAGATGAACCGAATGAGTGCCGCTCTGCTTTCCGCATCGCAACAGCTTCGAGATATGATGAGTGCCGGCAAGATGAAACAGATGCTCGCGGAACAGAAAATGATTATGGAAATGGCTCAAGATGCTTTAAACCTGAGCGAATGGCAGGAAAAGATAATTACAGAATTTGACCTGAAAGAACGCAAAAATGTGGCTGTTTCACAACAGGCTTTACGAGATGCAATAGCCAAATTATCTGCTAAAACCGACAGCCTAAAAAATATTTCTCCAATGTTAAAAAACAATATCAGCCGGCAGTTATCATTTGCAATCGATAATTCCCGTGATGCTGTGTTGGCTCTGGGAGAAAACAATGCCCAGTGGGCAATGCGGCAGAACAAGTTCGCCATCAACTCTCTGGCCAGTACTTTGATCAAAACTTTACAGAGTATGAAACAGCAGTGTCAGGGGCAGAACAGCTGCAACAGTGGCTTTATGGATGCCATGCGCAATCTCTCAGGACGTCAGGCTGCAATTAATGCCGCTACTGCGGATCTGCTAAAATCGCTTATGAACGGATCTAATGGAGAAAGCGGGCAACAGCCTGGTAATCAGGGAAATCAGAGTGCTCGTGAGGCAGCACAGAAAGCGCAGAAAGCAATTGCTGATGAATTAAAGAAACTGGCTCAAAAGTATGGTAAAGAAACCGGTGATGCAATGAAAGAGAGAGTTGAAGAGTTGGAAAAAGAAGCTCAGAGACTGGCAAAAATGCTCGAGCAGCCCAAACCGGAAATCTCCAGACAACAGGATCGTTTTCTCTCGCAAATGCTTCAGACCACTCTTTCCATGAATCGTCAGGATGAAGGGAAAGAGGAACGGAAATCTAAAACTGCCGATATGGTTTTTTCTCCTGACAACAATATCGCTAAAAATACTGTGCTGGATGATCCAGACACTTTTTATCTGCTCAGACGAAAAGCACTGATGGGCAATTTCCCGGAAAGTTATCGTGAAGCAATAAGAGCCTATTTCGATTCTCTGGAAGTGATGTTTTTAAATAAATAAAAATGGATCTGATAAGTAATCATATTATATAGCAAAGCTAAGTGGGTATACAGAATTATGAAGCGGCTTGTCGATTGTCCAGAAAGGGAACAAATACTGTAAATTCCTGTGATGGATTGTCCTTTCCACATAATGGAGTCAAGTACTGCCGCCACAGTCGGTAGTACTTGATTGAGCGGCAAAGCCGCGAAAGCAAGAAAGCACGATAGTGTCTTTACTATACATCTGGCTCCACTGGCTTAGTCAGTGGTTTCCTGAAAGCCAGAAATGAATGCAGGCAGATTGCAGAACTTGCGTTATAACGGCTACATCACTTCCGTTTTGAACCGGAACAGCAAGACTCTTCTTTTGCTAGATTTGCTAACCCGAAGTGCCCCGGCTTTCAGAGTAATCTGAGAAAAACCTGAAAAGAAAAAAGATGATTTATGAATTGGAAACGCAGTTTTTACATCATTTTAGTGGCTCAGATGTTTACATCTATGGGCTTTTCGCTTATATTCCCTTTCCTGCCTCTTTACATTAATGAATTGGATACTTCTCTGGGGCTTGGTACCGAGGTTCTTTCAGGACTGGTGTTCTCTTCTCAGGCTCTGGCAATGGCGCTGGTTTCACCTCTGTGGGGTGCGATAGCAGACCGGTATGGCAAGAAACCGATGGTGGTCAGGGCGATGATAGGTGGGGCGGTTACAATTCTTTTAATGGGGTTTGTAAAGACTGCCGAACAGCTTATCTTTCTAAGGATTTGTCAGGGACTTCTTAGCGGCGTAATATCTGCTACCAGCGCTCTGACTGCCTCATTTGCCCCCAGAGAAAAAAGCGGCTTTGTGATGGGATCTTTACAGGTGGCCGTGTGGTCCGGCGTAGCTACCGGACCTTTTATCGGAGGTATTCTGGCGGATATTTCTGGGATCAGAACCACCTTTGTGATCACCGGTATACTCCTGTTCTTGTCAGGTGTATCAGTTATATTCTGTGTCCATGAAAAGGCAGATGAGAAACTGAAAAAGGTAAAGAGTAGTTCAATGTTTTCTGACTGGAAAAAACTGTTTACCAATAAAAAGGTTCTTGTAGTTTATGTTCTGCGATTTCTTAGCAGTATGGCCAATAACATGCTCTATCCAGTTTTACCATTATTTTTGGCTGCTATGGTTGGTTCAAAAGAGAACATAGGAACCTTAACCGGATCGGTAATTGGTGTGATATCGGTTTCAGGTATAGTCGGGGGCTTTCTGATGACAAGGACCAGTGACAAAATCGGACACAAACGAGTAGTAATTCTGGCATCTGTTGCTACAGCACTGTTTTTTATTCCTCAGGGATTGGTGAAAAATGTGTGGCAGTTTGTTGCTCTCAGTTTGCTTACTGGCTTATGTTCCGGAGCACTGACTCCATCTTTGAGTGCATTACTGGTGCAAAGTGCAGATCGAGGCACAGAGGGCAGCGTTTATGGCTTTGATAATTCCATTGTATCAGCAGGCAGAGCCGTAGCTCCAATTGCTGGATCGCTTCTGGCAGTATGGTTCAGCTATAAATTTACATTTATTGCCACCGGCCTTGTTTTTGTGGCAATAGCAGTTACTGCACATTCTTTACCCAAAAAAATTGAAATTGCAATTAATGGGGAATTTAATCCCATTTCCATTGCAAAAAACAATTTCAATTCGTAATTGAAATCTGTAAAGCATCGTCTGAATCATGCGGGGGATGACATAAGATCAGAGGATCAGGTTCTCTCCGCCATCATTTGTACTGTGAATCTTCTGGTAAGGCATGCGCCCTTTATTGGTTTCTGCTAGCCCTGCCGTAAG
>CAYYNL010000022.1:0-33758 GCA_964472925.1 uncultured Fibrobacter sp.
GAGGTTTCAGTCCTTATTTTATTGGAATATAATCTCTTAGCCTTGTAAAAAGGATATTATAGCATATAAATTTTATGTTTCAGTCCTTATTTTATTGGAATATAATCTCTTAGACCAAGGTGAAATGAAAAAAGAGTGCATTGCATTCCGAGTTTCAGTCCTTATTTTATTGGAATATAATCTCTTAGAGCAAAAATTTCAAGTGATTGATTTAAAGCACAGTAGGCATTCCATGAGGATAAATTTCCGTAAAATCGGTTAAATTCAAATCGCATTTTTTGGTTTGCAAAATTAGTTTAAAAATACGTTTAAAACATGAGATATCAGATCAGAATAAGCGAAATCTTCAAATGTGGAGAAAAATTGACATTTTATGGATTATTAAAGCAATAACATTAACCCAGCTTTGGTGGAGCAGGATAATAATTCCATTTAAAGAGAATGCTAACTTTCAATAATATTTTCTGACTCTTTATAAGTCATAACCAATAAACTCATTGTATCTTTTTGAAATGGCAAAATCAGGCTTAATATCTTTCAACTTTTTAGCATAAATGGAAAAATTCTCGTGATAACGGCTATAAATCATCGCAATAAATGACAGTTTTCCACTAAGTACTCTTTCCAGTTCTTTAATCCATTCAATGGCATTCTTGCTTGGGTATTTCTGTGACAGGTCCCGAATTTCCCCAAAAAGATTAATTTCCTCATCAAGATTTTGAAAGAAAGTCTTGGGGATGTCAATGCTATCGGTAAGCTGCAAACCGGTTATTATTTTGATATCATTTTTACCATACCACTTAATTTTCTCCATATCAGCCATAAACTGGTGTGACTGTAAAATTTCCAAAATGTCTGCAAGGTGTGTCGAACTAATTGGCATATTGGATGAGAATGAAAGATCATCAACATAACGGGTATAAGTGAAATGATGTCGTACCGCCCATTTCAACAAATGATTGTCCATATCAATTGTAGCAAAATTTGACAGTGGCGGGGAAGCCGGGCTACCCATAGGAAGCCTCCCCTTCAGACTCACAATTCTTGATAATACAGCCCTTGTTTCAGCATTGAACGAAAAATATCTGGCTTCATGAAAAATACGATCAATCTTTTCAATATCAATCTGATGAAAAAAATTATCCAAATCAATATTTAACAGATATTTTTTGCCAAGGTGACGTTTAGCATTTGACAAAATAGTTCTTTGATCTGTACATTTACTGCTGGATCCAATAAAACCATAGGCCGCATCTGTTTTGCACTGATCATACAGTTGCTGAATCTCATAACCTATTTGACCCAGTATCTTCATAAGGTTTCCAACCGGCATCTCTATCAGACGCTTTTCATTACTGTGTTTTTTTGATATTTTAAAAGAAAAGTAGAGTCTCTCAGGATTCAACGAGACTAACTCTGATTCTCTAACTGAAAGAAAAAATGCCAGTTCCTTGATAGTATTTACTTTTTCCAGCATAAGCTTCTCAATTATACTGCGACTGAACAGGTTCGCCCTTAGGGCACAAAGCGCTCCTTCGGAGGGGCCCTTCGGGTCGAAATTTGTTCTTAGAACTTTCTCAGTATTACTGAATCAAAGCAGCTTTTCTTCGAGCCGGCAGGCTCCCTACAAAAGATGACAAACCTGTTAAGATTCAGAATATCACTATAATTCCTGACTGCGCTACATCAGTGAATGCCAAGATAAACAATGTAATAACCAATCGAAATACTCATTACCTCAATTTCCATTCGTTGAAGTTACTATAACAACTCCCTTAAAAAAAAATGGTAGAACGTTTGTCAAGCACTACGTCCAGATCCATTTGCTGTCCGATGACACGCATAGCCTTCAGCTCATCCCCCGACACCGGCGTGATCAGGATGCTGTCCTCATTATCGTAAACCTCCTGAACCTCCTTCAGGGTCTGACCGATTTCTTCAAATAACGGCCGTTCCAGATGAGCCAGAAATACTGACTTCTGAATACGCAGGCAACCTTTCTTCAACAAGTATTTGGCTACCTGGTTCCGCACCCGGTTATTCCGGATATCATACATGATGAAAAAAATCATACTTCCCGGTTTGGTTGAGTTTTGCTGATACAATCCCAGAATCTGGCTCACGCGCTCCGGCAAAGGAGCCAGCTCTGCATGAACACTGCGGGTTAACAACAGCTGACCGTTTAACCCTGCTTCCCTAATAAGCCTTACCGCCTCCGTAAACGACAACCCCGGATCTTTATTCTTTTTACTTCCCATCGTAACAAATTATGGATATAAACATACAGACTTTCTGAATATCATTGTTATATTTGTTGGAATCAATTTGTTATATCATGTTACAATATGGAACGAATATAACCTCCGGGACGCCTGATCCACTTACGAGGATTGAAACAGGACAATTATTCAAAATTATAACCGAAGGCAGCAACGGCCTTGGCGAAATGATCCACCAACTCCGGACTATCCAGGTACTGGATCCCGGAAAATACAAACAGTTAAAGGTCAAGCTTCCTTATTTCACCTGCGGCATTTTTCATCCGCCTTACCGGCGAACCGAATTCCTGGCTTACGCCGACAGTTTCGTGATTGATCTGGATTCATTGCAGGAAAATGAAATAAATCCGGACTGGTTGAAACAGAAGTTATCCGGAGACGAAAGGATATCCCTCGCCTTTATCTCACCCGGAGGCAACGGGCTGAAAGCAATACTGCCTCTTGCAGAGAGGATCAGCGATCCAGGAAAGTTTAAATTGGTTTACAGAGTCTTCCTGCAATCCTTTTCGGATGAATATGGATTGAAGGCCGTGACCGATTATTCCACCTGCGATGTAACCCGTGCGTGTTTCCTGAGTCATGACCCGGAAGCGTTTTATAATCCGAATGCCATACCCTTACAACCCTCGGCTCTTATCAATTTCGACAGCATCGCGGAAGTGGAAACAGCCCGGGAATTGCTTGACCTGGCAGCCGAAACCGGTCAGGATGAAAAAAACAGTCAGGAATCACTCACTGATGATCAATACCTCACGATTCGCAGAAAATTAAATCCTAAAGGTATCTTCCGCAGGAAGAAAAGAATTTATGTCCCGGCTGAACTGAACTCGCTGGAAGATTCAATCCGGAAGAGAGCCGAAGAGGTTGGTATTGTGTTAGAAGAGATCAGGTCGATTCACTATGGAAAGCAGGTTGAGATCAAGGCAGGGAATTTAACGGGTGAAGTAAATGTATTTTACGGGAAACGCGGCTATACGGTGGTGGGTTCCATGAAATCGGGATGCGACGAAAAATTGAATGAGCTGGCGGAAGCACTGGTTACGGAAGTGATCGGGAATATTCCCGGTACTGTCGATGTTTTATCCGATAACGGAGAAGCAGGAAAAGAGGGTGATGTGCCCTTTATTGCAGAAACTCCCCCGGATAACCTGCCATTATGAATTAAAAAGGCAACGGATCTTCCGGCTCTCCGGAAGATGTTGTTTTCAAAAAAATCTGTGCCAACGCCTGGGCTGCCAATTCCAGATGCACTTTCCTGCTCCGGCTGATTCCCGACATTCTTACCACTTCATCCAGATAATCGTTTACCGACTGTATCAGGATGGTCTTGCCACTGTTTTCAAGCCAGACACTCTGATCCTCCCTGAAGGAAAAGCAATCCCGCGTGAATGCCTTCCGGTTACAAAGGCCAAATACAACATAGTCCATCCATACACGGTATTTTTCGATGAAATCGTAAACCAGAACCGGCCGGTTATATTCATCGCGGTGCAGTATGCCGATGTAAGGATCAATGCCCGCTTTAATCAGCGCACCCTCAGTTTTTCCGTACAGTATTCCGTAAGCATAGTTTAACAGACAGTTGAACATATCTGTTGCCGGGTGCTGACTTCGGACCGAAAACCGGTACTCTTCCGGAAGGAGGCCCGACAAGAGCGAAAAGTAGCCTTTTGATGCCGTTCCTTCGAAGCCGCGTAAGCTTGCTGCCACATCCCTGACATGATGGCCCTCAAGCCCGCTTATACTTGATTTTATACTGTTAAGCCTGCCGATGATATGCCTGATGGCTCCTTCCATTTCGGGACCTGCATGAGTCATTGAGAGTAACAAGGCAATCTGAGAATCGGTTTTCTCTATCAGTTGCTTCTTAAGCCACTCAACAGCAGCAACCGATTCGCAGAACTGCAATTGCTGTTTTCTGATCACCGACAACGATCCGTATTTATGGCTCCAAAGTCTTCCCAGGGGTTTACCGGTTAAATCGACAAAGAGGACATCGATCTCATTTTCGATGGCCAGCAATGCCGCATCGGAAGTGATTGCAGCGCCACGCGAGATGCTTATGCTTTTCACCTTATCCACAGGGAAAAACTGCCGGCCTTCCGATGTCCTGACCATGAACATCCCGTTCTCTTTCTGGAGCGTTGTACCAAATGAGTTGAGAACCAATTCCATAGATGTTACACAGTAAATTTTTCCGGTATCAGAAATGAAGCGCCTTTACCGTTCGGATCATCCCGAAGCCGATGCTTGAACTTTTACCGAGTCCGATCAGCGGCGGCAAGTTCATATTCAATCCGAAATCCAGGTTGAACGCCATGACCCGTTGTCCTTTCAGGGTTACAAGGTGGCTTGCAACATCTCCCAAAATTCTCACTTCGATGGGTTCCTTCACATCAAACCCGATTCCCTTAGCCATGGAAAGAATGTTTCCGGTAAGAATTCGCTCCAGTTCTTTGCGGGCCTCTTCCATCGTTTTCAGTTCATGAAAAGTGCGGTAGTTTTCCTGGTTCAGGGCGATCCAGTTATGGATCGTATAATGATGCAAAGCAGGAGTGAATTCAATCCTGAAACCGGAAAGATTCAGGTTGTCGATTTTCATTTCGTGCAGACTTCCGCCAATCGACATCATGACAACTTTTTTGTTGAAATAGTGGTGCATTTCATCCACTCCTTCCCCCAGGCACAGGATCATGGGTTTCTTTCCCAGACGCTTGTACTGGATGAGGGGATACCTGTAATTGAAATCGCTTTTCCCGATATGGTTATGAAACAACAGTATCTTCCGGCCCAGCAACTCATTGATTGCGCCCCTGAAGGCCGGTATTTCCCGGCTTTCAATTTCGGTGTCGAACACCACTTTCAGTATCCTCAGTTCATGCATAACTCTACTTCACCTATAGGTGGCAAATATCTGCAATCCGGAACAAGTAAAAAGACATCTGCTTTTGTTAACGGTCATTCAGGCCGTTTCGAGGCTGATGGCCTTCCATCCCCATTCCTGTTTCTGCTCATTAAAATTCAGTACGGCATTGCCCTTTACAATATCTCCGTTACTTATTCCTTTCCCTGCCAACAGGGAAGGATGTATAAAGATGGCTTCTACGAACCCGAACGCCTTGCCTGAATTTATTCTCAGTTTACCGGTGAAGGATCTGAAGATTGCCGGATCAGGAAGTTCATCAGCAGGCTCCATGCCCAGCAGGTTGTACCTGTCCCGGATACCTGATTCCTGCAACCATACCCTGCAGACATCGCCCAAACGCGGTTCCCGGTATTCCTTTTCAAGCCTGAACGATCCATTCTTCGATTGAGAAATAATGAACCAAACAATCCGGTGTTCCGGATCGTAGCCGGTGATCACGGCGATTTCGTCGGGCACATCCCGGAGCAACAGCATTTCAGCTTTTGAACTGTATTTTTTATAAAAGTCCTTATTGGGCCGGAGTGGCTGGGGAGGCTTGTACCAGGGTTGTTCCATCCAGTACCGTACCCTGTCGGGCAGAACCCAGCCATTCTCTTTACGGGTTTCGGCAAGCAGGGCAATTTCCAGGCTGGCTTCCTCAACCATTTTCAGTTCAACCAGGCATTCGGCAAGGTCTTCGCGGGTTTTCACCAGATATTTTGGGGCAGCACGACATAAGAGCGATTTACAGAAACAGGCCATTCGCAATTCCAAATCGGGGAGAACGAGGTCGGCCATTTGATCCCAGGTCCAGAATTCTCCTGCTTTCCCCCGGGCAAAGGGGATCATCCGTTCCAGAGCTTCCTGCGTTTTACCGGTAAGGTGCAGGAGCTTTACCAGATAGTAGGTTGCCCAGATGTATCCCGGATGTTCTCCGGCCAGTGCTTCGAGACCGGCAAGGAACTCTGCAGTCCGGGCAGGCAGGTCATCTTCCGCATCAAAAGATTCAATCCTCAGGACCAGTTTTTTTGCACAGGCAATGTAGGCCTGTTCGGCAAGCGCCATAATGCGGGTCCCGTCCTGCAGGACGAATGGCTCAAAATCTTCGGGCATAAAGTTGCCCAATCCCCACCAATCGCAAAAGTCCGTAAAACCGGGCCATTCCTCTGCCTCGTTGAGAAAACCTTTTAAAAGGACCGAGTATGCTTTTGAAGGAATGGTATACGAAAGAAGCTTCAGTTTTTCGAATAAACGGTCGGTGGTTTCGTTTTCGATAGTGCTTTTTCGCTGCAGTTCGAACATCATCAGGGCTACCTGCCAGGCAACCTGATCGCCAAGCATTTTTTCTTCTTCCGGAAGACGGAGTTCGGTGATACTGTCCAGGTGGTTAAAGACGGAATCCACATCATTTGAATCGGCAGCCTGTTTCAGGTATTCATAGAATACCCAGGCCATGGCCCTTTTATTCCATATATTTTCAGGATCAGAGTCCAGTTCCTGCCGGGCCATGGCAAGAGCTTCTTCCAGTTGACCTGATTTGCGGAGCCGGTTTATTTCGGTGAATGACATAAAGGCTGTTTTAGTCGGAATCAGGGGTCAGCAGGAACAGTACCAGTTCCATATAAGTGTAGGCAAGTCTGGATAAAGTATAGCTGCCCGGGATAAAGGTCACGCTTCGAGCGGGAGGGGTATGGTTGCCGAACCTGCTGCAGGTTTTATACAGGAGGATGGCAGCATTGTACAATTCTCCCGGCAGTTGGCCAGGGTGCAGGCTGTCAAGTATTTTCCGGGTCCTGCTACCGGAACCATACCGGAATTCCCCGGGTTTACGCAACAGGCGGATTTCGCATGCTTTGTCGGCAAGAGATTCGAGCAGACGGCGCAGCAGGGCGAGGGAGGCTACAACCGAAGGCTGGTCGGAGTGGCTCTGATTCAACAGTATGTCCATCAGTATTTCAGGGTCCTCTTCAGGAAGATGCAGTTCCATAAGGTTGAAGACCCTGGCGTGTTGTTCCCTGAGGGCTGATTCGGGCAGGGCAGCTATAGCCTGTTTCAGCCATTCGAACAGGGCTTCCGGCTGGTCTTGTTTACTGAAAACTGGAGCGATTCCGTCGAGGTCTTCGCGGAAATCTCCGGGATGTTCGCTGTTAACGCAAAAAGGGATTGAACGGTTGTATTCATTTTCAATATCGGCAAGTTGCCGGATGGCATGGGTCACGAAATTGGAGCGGGCTTCACCCTGCTGACCGGGTTCCAGGAAGCAACGACCATCGAGGATGACGGCTTTGAACTTACGTGAGGCTTTCAGCGCATTGAGGCCATCTTCAAGGTTATGGTAGAAAACGATACCAAAACCTGCCATTTTGCCTTTATCTTTCAGGAACTGGCAGTAATCGGGGGAGTCGTCGATGAGGAGGATGTGAGGCATTGGGATGGCCATTAATAAGACTACACTTAAATAGATGGCATCAAATTACTTAGCCAGACTAAATGTCATGTGTTTCCCAACCTGATCAACTCTAACTTTTATAATTTGACCAGTTTTGTATCCTGAACTGGATAGATTAATTAACCGTGGTTTGAATAAAATATCTTTTATGTGAAGGTCGACAGTTATTCCACCCGATAAATTGATTATCTCAGCATCGAGCACGTCCCCTACCTTTATGGCTGATGCAATTATCCCTTCATTAAGTTGAAGTCGTATAGGAGAAGGAGTTGTTTTTTCTTTCTGGTTCAAGGATGAAGATCCTTCAAATTGTCCGTAGCCAACATTAGTTTTTGCGCCAAGTCCAAGATCGAGAATAATTTGTTTAAAAACTTCCAGTTTGAGATTTGCAGGCATTACTTCATCGTTCAGTCTGAAAAGAAACTGAAATGTAACACCCGGTAATACTTTAAGGAATTGAACAGGGTTTGGATTTTTCAGAGGATGTTCATGATGAGTTATAAAGTCATTTGCCAGAAACACTTCATCTCTATTTGCAGAGCAAATTGGAAAGGCATCAAGGAAGATATCTTTGCTATAGACAGATTGGTTTTCGCCATCAAAAACCTGTATGATAAATTTGGAGGGATTAAAAATCCTATTCCCTTTTTTATCAGTTTTGCCTGAATCACTAAAAAGGACTAATTCCAAATCGAATTTATCAGCCAATTCCTTAACATTCGATGGACGTTTACCCGATTTTAGCTCATCAATGATGTATGCAATGTATTTGCCATTGTCAGCTTCAAAAGCGCTACGTAAAACTCCTTTTATGGAGGAACCGGGGATGCAGGGCAAGCCGGTAGTGTAATCGAAGAAAAAGCCAAGTTTCAGCTCATTTTCAACCGTTGGTTTACCCTCGTTATCTTTCTCACCTCCAATTTCGTGAGCATAACCGGAACCAAGAAGCAAACCCGGATAAACAGTCGAAAGCGGGAAACCTATGCAATGTTTATCAAGGGTATCGTTTGATGATAACGGAACACTTGAAAGGGATTTGCCGAACAACATTGATTTCAAATTCTGATTTGTCGGTTTAAATTCAGGTTTATATTGCTCAAACCGTAAATGTTGTTTAAACAGCGTTTTATAAAAAACCAATCCGATATTTTCAGTCATCGCCTTCAATTTTAAAGGTTCGTAGTGCTAATTTCAGGGCAATAATTGCGTCGAGAATTTCTTCTTCAATATGCAGAAGTTTTATTTTTGAAAGCTCTCTCATTGTAATGTTTGCAGGGTTTGCATTTTGCTCCTGACAGCTATTAATGACAAGGTTTATCAAATTAGTGTTTTGGCTGGGAGCAATTAATATTCTTATAGCTTGCAATACATTACTACTATGCGCCTTTTTTCCGGAATCATTCTGATAAAAAGCAAGCGTCGGCAATAAACCAGCCTGAACAATACTTGCTCCTATTGAAGCAATATATCCCTTATACTCTTTCTGAACATTGCCATGATCATCGGCGATATGGGTTGTACTTATCGCTTTGATTGCTTTAGGAATCAATTCGTTTATTTTTTCTTTCATGACCTCTAGATTTTTTTGATGGTAGTAAATCCGTAACCAATGCTGGCATTACCGCCAATTTGTACTACAGAGTTTTCAATAGTTTCCAGAAACTCTTTTCTGAATTTTTCGGCCATAGCTACAAAAAAAACAAATCGACTTTCGCGAGGCACGACTTCCTCGTACCAAAGATTTTTACTAATGCCGTTATCAAGTTTATTTCGTGCAATCACGGGTAATTGTTTTACCACTTTTTTAAATGTATCGTTATCGAAAGAAGCTACATTTTCTCCAAGCAAAGGGCTATAACTAAAATTTGAATTTGCTGTGGTTTCCCAATCCTCCAGTTTAACTACTTCTTTAGCGGTTTTTGAATCAGTAAAAGAATTTTCTATCAAGGCAGTTTTAGCTTTGCTTAAAAGCTTATGAGCATCGTTAATATTGTCAAGCAATGATTTTGTAGTTACGTTAAAAAAAGGCTTGTTATCGCTTCGCATGGGTAATGAAAGCAGACGGGCTTCAAAGAACTTGTAAAATCCTATGCTCTCATTGTTTTTCTTATCCTCATCCCTTGAACTGTCTGCCCCGAATATGTAATTAAGTTTTACATCTTTTTCTCCCCATTTGTCCTTAAAAAATTCACGCAATGCCCCTTTGAGGCTTGATGAGTGGATAATGGGATTGTTAGTGATGGTGTCGCGTTGCACCAGGTTATCAACAACACCGTAATTAACGCCTTCGCTACCAACGTGCATGTTGGTGAGGCATGTTACCAAAAAAGCATTTATCGTGTATTCCATACTAATTTTTTTTTATTCGTTTGTAAATATTGTACCCTAAATTTTGAAATTCTTTATTCTTGAGCTGCTTTTCAATTGATTCAACATCTCCATAAAAAACTGACCCTCTTTTGAACAAATTGTATTTACTGCTCTTGTTTGGCCTGTTGTAGTAATTAAATCCTTGTAATGTATTAGTTGATAGGAAGCGAAAATCGAGGGTTTGCGTAATGGCATACTCTGCAACTTGTAAAATCTCATTTGATTCTACAAAAGCATCGCTGACAAGAACAACCTTATCGAAGTTTTTGGAGGGTTGATACTCTGGTATTAGTTTTTCAATAGGAGTATTGAAATCAGGCTGAACTTCCATTTTAAACGCCTGCTGTTCGCCCCCAAAAGGAACAATAGCCCTGTCGGTTAGATTAATTGTTTCGTCCAGTTCAAGGATAAAAGCAAAAGACCAAAGGCTTCGGGGTTCTTTGTCATTTGTTTCAAACCGAAAAAATGTTTGAATGTAATAGGCATCATCATCGGTACCTCCTTTGTACTTCTTCCGGATGCCAACCTGGCGCTGTTCTTTGAATACTTCATCGTATTTTAATCGCTCCAGCTTTTTATTGACAAGGAAATCGTCAAAGTCAAATTTCGGATCATACCCGTTGAGTAAGAATACTCCATTTGCCTTTCCCAATTCAAGAAACTTATCAACATCTTCCTCTTCACACTCATCATTCATTTTCGTGTATTTCTGAAATTCCTTATTTGCAGCAAAATAGTAATCCTGTTCATCACCACTTGCTTTACAAAGGAAAACCGGAGATATTGAATGAATTTTACCGTAGGGGAAATTCCTGTTAATCCTAAAGCTTCCATCACCAATAAGTTTTATAGCCTTGCTTTCGTCCTTAATGTGATTCTCGTCGAAAATCGTATTATCAGCCTGAAGCAACAATTGATGCCTCACAAACCCTAAAACAGCAGTTTGTTGCGGGTAATAATTAGATAAAACAAAATAGTTGGTTTCGGTCGTGTCTTTTTCATCAGTTTTCTGGCCGAATGTCCTTTCGCCTCCGAAAAAGAAATTTTGGTGTGGCGTTAATTTTACAAGATATTTTTTAGTTCCCATTATCGTTCCTCCTCATTATTTAAAAAGTCAACAAACCGCAATGCAGCATACACCTTGTTCAGGTTTTCTTTGTTCCTTCTAAGTTGGTCTTTATTATCAGTCATTGCATAAACCGGGTTTTCTGTATAGACTGATTTCAATAGTTCCCTGGTTTTCTCCAAAATATCGATAAGTTTCTTTTCTCCGTTTACCCATTTTATATGTTCGCTTTCGTTAAAGTTGTTGAAAAAGAAGTTATCGAACATTGTATTTCTTTTTGCCAGGTCCGTTTCAAGGGAAATTCCGTAAAAAACGGCCTCCTGTGGCTCAAGTTTATAGGTTACACTCTTTACATAATTTTCGTTTTTCACCTTAGTAGCAAGCATTTCTGTAAAAAGCTTATAGGAATGATTGTCCTTATGAAAAAGGGAGCCAATAAACTGCCCACTATGTTTCAAAATAGCGAAGGAAACAGCATTCTTTTTATAAGTTTTTTTGGCTTTATTAAACAATTGGTTTACGCCCTGCTCTAATGCCTGGTTAAGCGGGAATTTATAATAGCTGATGGACACCCCATACGACATAGAGGGTTGCTTTTTTACTTTTTTAAGAATCTCCGTAAATAAGCTGTTTCTCAGGAATTTGCTTTCAAACACCTCATCAATCTGGTTGATTAGGGTAAGTACTGATTTTTCAACTTTTACCGTTCGTTTTTTGTTCTTATCGTTGTCATTGCTTTCAGCATAACCGGAATGAGCCACCGGGCATAAAAACAACAAATCGTCGCCTCCGGCATATATAGGAGTGCCATTGTATTTTCGGATGATATCAACCGATTCTTTAGCAAACGCAAAAAGACTTTTTGAAAACTCTGTAACCAATTTTTCTTTCTTGTCTTTATCATCCTGATTATAAAGCTCTTTAATAAAGCTTCCAATATTATCGCCATCAGCCTGCACTACAGCGATGTACTTCTGGTAGTTTCGTTTAAAAGGGACAAAGCTATTTTCATCATAAATCCGGTCGATAAACTTCTGTTGATTGTCGGCAGCATCTTCACCTTTTGCACGTTTAAATAACTCGTTTACTGAGCTTATAAATTTCCCCGTATCCTTCTGCTGAAATTCAGCCATACTAATTTCAATAGTCGAGGGGAAACGTTTTGTCGTATTATCAAATTCATCTTCAATCAGGAAATTGTAATATGTATCTTCAAAGAATTTTTTCAGCACGTCATCGTCGGCATTTAACACAATGCGGTTTCGGAGTTCAAGGGTGTCGAGGTAGTTATTTAACTCAAGAATAATATTGTCTTTGGTTGGAACAACTTCAACATATTGAAAATGAATATAGTCCTTCAAATAAGGGACAATATTCGTAACTGAGGTTAATTCCTTTTCATGTGTTACTCTACCAGCAAAGTCTTCAATTACCTTATTGATAATATTCTCAATATACGGGATTTCTTTTTTAATCATAACCCTGTCGGGGAAAATGCCTACCCGATGTTTATCGGTTAAATCATTTGGCTCAAAATATGGCAGAAGTACATCTTCGTTGGTTAATCCGATCTCTATTATCAATTGTTTCACCAAATACGAAAACATATAGCTGGCAGCCCAGATTGCTTTTGCACTTTTAGCCTGGTGCACGGTTTTAAGGATGGGACCTATGGTTATTGCAGTGTATTTCATGGCACTATTTTTTCAATTTTAAAGGAATAGTTTTGTAAATCATCTTGACACTGTATATCTCTTTTCGCTATGTTTTTCGGATTCATATAAGTATTGCACCATATAAGAAAATCATTAATATCAAATGTGTCCGGGACTTCAAGCACTCCCAAACTTGCTTCTAAATTTTTAGTTGAATTCGATTTAGTGTACAGTTTAAAGTTGAAGGATTTGCTTTTAATAAGATCAAAAGTATCATTAACAAACAGATAAACTAATCCATTATTCACCTTGATTGTTAAGGGAGAGGCGTAACGTTCAATGCTATCGTTTTTTATCTCAACAATGAATTTATCATTTCCATAACTTTTAAGATATTCGTTGTTTTCAGCAACCCCGAATAGCGATCTAACATATTTGTAGTTCTTTGCCCCATTGTCTTGTAGACTGTTGGAGCAGGTACAATCAATCGGATTTTTCGTTTTTTTAAAGTCCCCAAATTTTCCATTTGAATCCGCTTTCAATTTAATCCACCTCTTTTCCCATCTAATTTTTTCTTTTTCACAAAAATAAATGAACAATAATGACTTTACATATTCAGGATTTTGGCCAAATGGAACATTGATGCCACTTTTTAATACCTGATATGATTTTGCTACTTTTTTTAACAACTGTTTTGTGTCAGAAATATTTATATCGGTTTTATATACATTCTTTCCTGATTTGCTTCTTTTTATAATTTCTTCAAATGTGGCTGTTGTTTTAATATTATCAATTTTTTCAACTGTATAACAACCGAAGCCTTTTGAATTTCTACAGCCAAAATTATTGAAAACAAAAAATTCCTCCATAGAATTCAATAATTGCTGACGTAATAAAGAATTCACTACGAAAACTGTAAGATTTACAGTCCCATTATCAATAGCTACTTTTGCATTTTCCAAAGAGCTTGCTTGATGATCATATGCCTTGATCGGCTTATTGTTTTTCCCAAATTCAGTACCATCCTTTTTCTTTAATAAATTGTTATCAGCAAAGTATTGTGTTTCAAGCAAGAATTCCTTTGTTGGAAAATGTTGTTTGATCTGATTCTGTATTTTAGGATTTTCAGCGGTACTAAAAACAAAGTATTCTTTTATTAATCTATTAACAGATAGCTTTAATTTGTAATTAAATGCTTCATGCTCTTTACTGATAAACCAGTCAGGATGTTCTTTTCGGGCTTTATCTATTCCGCCAAGTTTATCAATTAAAAATTTGTCCAGCTTCGGTTTCACCTCACTGGCGCGGAGGGTAGCCCCGGCCTGTTCGTGCTGAAAGTGGATCAGCGGGGTATGTTGTTTAAGGGTAAATTCTATTTTATACATATCTGGTTGATTTATAAATTATTAAATTATTCCCTAAACAAAACAGTATGAGGATTGGTATTGCCGGTCTGGTAGACGCCGGTATCTTCACAGTTTACGCCATCGCTGAATTCAACAATAAGCTTTTTAACGGTATCACCGGCAAACGACTGGAAGTTATGCTCCACCATGCCATTATCGTCGGTGGCGGCAGTGGATGAGTAGTTGTATTCAGTATGAATATGCATCATGGCGTTGAGGGCTTTAGCCTTGTCAGCCCGGGTAATCCTGAATTTGGCTGTCAGTGGTATGTTTTGCGGTTCCGCTATATAGTTTTCTTCGTCAGAGGGGTTGCAGTTTTTATTGCGGTAAAAGGCAATATGAATGCTCTCACTGATAGTTTTTTCCAGAATATTAAAACCTTCTGTTTCGGCCCTCTCAAAACTACCCAAGACCTGCTCGGTATAATGGGAAACCTGTTTCACAAGTTGCTGAAGTTTTCTGCCAAGGTTCTTTGCTTTCAGAGATTTCCATAAACGTTTTAGCAAATAAACCACATAAACACCGGTGACGATCTCGGCGATATAAAACAACACCGGCAGGGCATCATAAAACCCGAATCCTTTCAAACGCATTCCTGCGGCAATTTCCCTTTCAACCCGCTCCTTCGACATGAAATAAATAAAGATCGTGATCAGTATTGCAGCTATCAGCCCCAGATAGAAAGTTAAATTGCTCTTTTTGTTTACCATTTGCCAGATGGATTCATCAGTTTTATTTTTAAGGAGCGCACTCTGGCGTTTGTCGTCAAATTCCATCAGACGAAGTCCATGGACGAACTTATACGCCAGCCAGTGAGAGATTACAACGCTGATTCCAATGATAACCAGCGGTATAATGAAAGGGGCGCGGGGAAGCAGGTCGGTGTATAACTCAACAGAGATCAAGTATTCGCCGACTGCAACCAGGACAAAGATCAGGGTGAATATGGTTATGGGGTTATGGCTCATCATCTCGGCCCAACGTTCAAGGATTGCCCTCGTTTTTATGAGGGAGGTTCTTACTTCTCTGGCATCGGCAGCCAGCTCGTTGGCTTTTAAAGCATATTGCTCAGCCTGATTATAATAACTTTGTGCTAACATATTACTCTATTTGAGGTTTTTGATTTCGTTGATCATTCCGTCCTTTCCACTGAATTTCTCGATTGCAGAGCTACCAAAGCAACTTGTTGCTGTTTCCCAGCCAACCAGGTAAACCTTAGCCTTCGGATGGTTGAGCTCACCAGTTACTGGTTTTTCACCTTTACCCGGTTGATTGCGTCCATCGCTCACCATAACCACAATGATGTTGTCATAGTCCTTATATCCAGGTTCATTGACCAGGGTATTGATCCGGTTGATGGCATCATCCAGATCAGTATGGTCAATTCCGGCGGGAGTGTAATCAATGATGTTTGGCTTGATTGTATTCCCGGTAAAATTGGTGATACTATTAAGATTGTTCTGCAGAGCCTGTCTGTTAGCTTCAATGATTTTATCATTTTGAAGCTTTATCCTGGACTTCTCAGTCAGAGTCAGGTCAGTGTTTTTGGGATCGTATTGATGTACTTTTTCCAGGGGTCTGAGGGCCAGCATATAGGGCTCCCTTTTTTGTGCGACGGGATTGCCAATCAGGCAAACCGCCACTGTTCCCCCACCTTTTTCATTTACAGCATTGAAGAGGTCTATATAATCCTCTTCCGTAAGTTTTCTGATATCGCTGGTGCTTCCGCTGCGGTCATCGCCGATAACCAGCAGAGTCTTTTTATACGAAATAACATCCAGGATAGGCTCAGGTGCTACAACCTTATGTGAATCAGGATTACATGAGGTTATAATAAAAAGTAAGTATAGTATGTAAGTAAAAGTCGGGAACAGTTTCATGGTATTTATTAATTGTTTAGGTTATCCTGTATTTCAGATGTTTTATTCAGTAATTTACTATATTCTGCCAGTAAGCGAAGGATTTCATTCATCCGTGCTGTATCAGGCCATTCAGCAGTTCCTTTTGGAGGCTTGATCTGCATCAGTATCTCTTTCATATAGCGGGCAAAGCGTTCCTGTCTATCTATCTCCCTTTTTTCTTCCGAGAATTGTTGATTAATGGAATAACGTTCATTTGCAATTTCTTGATCCCTCTTAGATAAATATTCACACTCACTTCTTTCCTTATCTATTTTATTTTTTTCAAATTCCAGCTTGTTTTTCTGATAAATCAGCAAAGTAACTACTGATAAAAGGGCAAGCAAAAGAGTTGTTCCACAAACTACCAAACATATCAACAATGATGTTCCAACTATAATATTAGATGTTTTAATCCAGAGAACCAGAGGCAACATTGCAATCTGGAACAAGGTTCCGATTATAATCGTCCAATAGAAAATATTTTTAGTTTCAAGTATATTCATAAGTAATAAGTTGTTAGTGTGCCAAAATAAAAGGTGTAACCATCATAAAAATGGTAATTAGTGAAATAACTGTTATGAGTATCCAGGCCCTAACTTTATGCTCTTTAGTGAATGAGTTCAGTGCCCACCACAGCCCTCCACCAATCAATAAAAAATTAATGAACACACCTGTAAGTAACAGTAATTTTTCTGTTGGTTCTTGAATTTCAATTAGGTTCATTCCAAAATATCCTGCAATGAAAGTAGGCACCAGAAAAAGTGACCCCATAACAGTCAAGAGTCTTATATTCCGACTCTGTGCCTTTTCATCCAGCAACGTTGCATACTTATGGAGCTCTTCAATTTCATTATCCAGATCCTTTACCTGATCCTTTATCCTCATGCTATCCTGCAGCATATCGTATAGTTCAATTCCCTGTTCCTGGGTGGTGATCTCCCTGAAATAGACCTGATTTACAAATTGAATATAGGATTTATAGAACTTATCTATTTCATCGGCCAGGGTGTGCTTTTTCTTCTCATCCAGCGTACTGAGCCGGGTAACTTCAGCCGAAAACTTCAATACCGAGGCCCGCTGAACCAAAACAAGCTCGGCAATGCGTACGTAAATGGTACGGAAATAACTAAGCAAGATATTTTCAGAGTACCAGTCTTCCTCAGAAATGGCCATAAACGAATGACGGGTGATGCCATAAAGAGTACCGTATTTCTGCCATCTCGCATAGGTATGCTTTTCTAGCAGATCTTTCTGCATCCGAAGGTTCTGGCAGGTGGATCCATCACTGTCAATGTACAGATATTCATGCCATTCATTGCTTCTGACAAATTTGTAATACCTCCTGTCGTCTGATATTTCAGCCCCTTTTATATTGTTCAGGTACCAGCACATGGTGAACATCCGGTCGTCAATCACTGGTTTGGGGTCAATGTCAGCAGAGAAGTCATCAATCAGTGATGTGATGAACCGGGCTTCGGTCCAGGGTTTGTAAGCTGTATAGGTTGAGAAATCTTCATAATACCGGTGTGGCTCTCCGCTAAGTCCATTGATGCAGATATAATCAGCTAATTCAAAATCTTTGGTTCCATCGGTTCCTTTATCTTTTGTCAGAAACGGGGGGAAAATGCGGCGGCCATACTGGTTAATCCGCATTACATCCCCGAACTCACCATATAGATGATTTTCAAGATAAAAAATTAATACTCCAGTACCGGTCGAGAACAAATCAAGACCGATTGATTTCAGTTTTAATCTGTAAGTATTCTTACCATGTGCCTTAATGCCGATTTCATATTCCAGTCCGCCGTTGTAAGCCTCTTTACGCTCATAATGCCTGATAACGGGGAGCGGGTCATTAACAGAATCGTATAAAGCCTTGTGTACGAATTTGTAGAAGAAGTTCTTTTCATTGAATAGTTCCGTCGCGTATTCATTTGTTACCGGCTCAGGATAATTCTGCCAACTGCTGTTCAGCCTGGGATGTATCTCATCGAGAGTAAAACGTTCACTGAAAGGCTTCTCCTTTTTACTCTTTGCTTCCCACTGAAAAGGGAACATAAAAATGTGATAGCTATATAGGCTCATTTTTCTGATAATCGTTGAATGACTTCCCGTTTTAACCGATTGGCTTCTTCAGTTGTGAAAGAATTTTTATCAAGTCCGAAAAAATCGTTATTTATTCCCCCGTAATAGGCTTTATTATCTTTAATAAGCTGACCGTAAGTATCAATCAGTTGCTGAGCACCCTCCCCATAATAGATAAAATGGTTTTTAAATGATATAAGTAGTTTATTGAAAGGGAAAAGACGATCTGTGATGCATGAAAATTTTGGAGTGAGTGATTCTACTATCATCAATCCTCCAGCTTCGACGAGATTGCTTTCAATTGACCTGACAGCAAGCGCTTCATCTTCTAATGTAGCGCCCTGGGCTTCCCTGTCCGCTCTTCTGATGGATTCTATCTCATCAGTAGTAGCACCAAGCTGTAACAAAGCCGGTATGTAACCACGGTCGTTTGCGGCAACTATCTGCTGGTATCGCGTTAATTCAATATCCAGTAAACGGGCAACCTGTTCTATACTCGATTCTTTGTAAGAATTTGCATTATGATGATCTATTTCAATGTAATGTGCGGGAGGATCAATGTCTTTAATAAGTTCAATTCCAACAAATGTTCGTACGCTGTCAAAATGAATCGCGTAAGAACTCAACATGGCGCCCCAGGTTAGATCATTGTCAATTAATTCCAGTTTTTGCCGGAGGAGGAGATTCTTAATCTCTGACATCTCAAGGTCCATACCTCCAAGCAGAAAAACATATCTTAATGATGTTTCCATAAAACCTGGATTCAACCATAAATATTCGGTAAAAACATTCTTTGTATCCCGGATGCCATCATCTGGGCAATTTCCTTACGGCTGAAGCCAAAAACCTCTTGTCCAAAGGAGTATAGAAAGGTGATTTCCTCCTTGGATATTTTCTGGTCAATAAATGCGATATTCATGAGTGTGTCGAACATCGGGTAACGGTCGGAAGGATTAATCTGCAATAAATTCCTTGCTGATTGCTCAAGTATCTCCTTTGCTTTGCCTGACGACACGATTTCTTTCAGAAACTCAGACGGGAAAATGGTAAATCCTGACAATCCCTGGAGGATGGCCTCGTATTCCTCATCGTTCATATTACTGTCAACATTAGCCATGATGATTCCTGCGGCAGCAATGAAGTACTTTCTGTGGTAATCCGTTTCCGAGCCGCTCAACACCAACAGGGTCTGGATAAGGTCATTGATCGCTCCATCCAGTATCTCGTCATTTTCGAGCGACTGGCCGGTGACAATAGCCTGATAGGAAAGTGATGTACTGAAAAGCTGGAGGCCTTTTATCCGGATGGGATTGATCGGATGCGACAGCAGGTTCCCCGCACGGCTTTGTTTAAAGAATTCAAGGATCCGTTCATTTTCATCCAGGTAGGCTAAATAGTCAAAACTGATGCGTTGTGATGGCAATCCAGAAGCCAGCTTGAAGAAACCGGATACGCATTTCTCGAGATTTGGGCTTGCAATATACCCGTAACGATCGGCCGTGAGTTCGGATAGCTTCTGCCATAGCTGGATTTTATTGTTAAGGATTACGGGAATCCTTGATTGCTCCGGAAAAACGAAGTTTATCAGCTTTACTATCCTTACATTGCGTGTGATGAGATGGCCTATTTCATGCCCGACCACAAACCGTAATTCATCATCGTCCAGTTTATCAATGAGACCTGCATTAATATTCACAATGTGAGGCTCACCCGGCTCCAGGCTGGAAATGGAATATGCATTGAATTCCTGCGAACTGTTGATAAAAAATTCGACCGGTTCGGCAAATCCGAGTGAGTCCAACACCTCCGTGAATAATTTATGCAACTTAGGGGCAAGTTCCCTGGATGCCTTAAAGCTGTGCCCTTCAAGTATATACTTCCATTCGTTCTCGAATTTACCGATCTTGCCTTCGGTGATGATCTCCTCGATCAGATCCCCTTCCATCAGCTCAAATAGTTCTGAGCCTAACTGTTGTTCCAGTCCAATCCGTGCCAGTTGTGAATTCATTGTCTGATTTTGCTGATATCAAACCCGAGTGAACATTATTCTCAATCCCAAATACCTGAATCATTAACTCATCCTAAAGGTCCGCCGAAATCCCGGAAACAATATAATAATACTATCTGCGCTCGTCAACAATCAGTAACCGGAACTCTTAATCAAAGAAAAAGCATCGCATAATGATATGTCCAAATTATAAATTAATGAGCGGATACCAGTATACGAAGTTTACAAATTTTTTAAATTTAGAATGTTTCTAAAATATTTCCCGGCAAACTAACCAATTCTTGACATTCATTTTTATCCATCTGATGTTGAAACACATGCAATGTACATATTATTGAATGGTTCCCGGAGCAGATGTGAGCAGGACCGCTGCTTATAAATCCAGGAATCAGTACTACAAAATATTATGAATAGTAAAGAGACTCCACGTATACTGCGGTTACCAGAATTCCGGTCTCAGGCTCAGCAGCAGACTGACTGTTTGATGAAGTGCCGCATTTGATCATGCGGGATTATTTGTTCGACATTGCCTTTTAAAAATTAAACACTTCCTTTATCCTGACCGATATATCCTTTTTATTCTTCATCGAATATGCAGGATGCCTGTAAAATGGCACCAAGTGTCTTCCAAGCTTATTTAGTGAAGCCGGAATGATAAACTGCTCAGGATGGTCGTATATATCTGCAGGTGTACGTGGCTTCTCATTGTCATTTAGCAATGCTTTATAGATAAGCTCTGATGTAAGAAATACCGGAACTTTTCCTGTAGGATCCACCCTGTCAAATTCAAGCTTTCTATCTTTGATATAGTTCCGGGCTTCATTAACCCAGTTTTTATCCTTTGAGGATTCTACTTTTCGATACTCTGGAATCAGGTTCTGAACATAGATGTCATCCAGGGTAAGATTAATTTCTCTCAGATTTGCTAATATTCCGGCGAAATAGCGTTTGTCGCCCCTGATATCAAATACTGTGTTGAATTCCAGGCGCTTCTTTGATTTGTCGAAGGCTGTGGGATCACAACCCAGGATTATTGCTTTCAGAGTGCTAGTTCCTTTGAAATGATCAGGTGTTTTCATGTTTGAAAAATTAATGTAAAATCCTAACTAAAGGGTATTTATTTGTATAAATTACCGACCTGGTTCGCTCTGTGATACTCGAATAATCGTTTCTCCACCTGCCTGGCGCCTAAATGATGAATCTTTGAAAGCTCACGAATCACCTTAAGGTATTCATCCCATTGATTCAGGTTAAAGCCCTGTCCGCGGGAATTTACTTTTACCAATCCTGTTGAGTAGAGTACTTGCCATACACGGATATCAATCACAGGATAATTATCCTTATCCCAAAACATAAGTATTGCCGAAGCAGCAGGAATGGCCACTCCCTTTAATGCTGTCAGAGTATGAATCTTCAAGCGCTCATTGCCCGTTTTAAATGCCAGGCGGGTGAATTCCACAAAGTCTTCTTCAGGATTAGACCGGTATCGCATCATCGGCCGGGGAGATTTCCATTTCAAAATACTTATTGACTGAGATTTGTCAAGAAAACCTTGTTGTCGGATATTACTTAGCCGGAGGAATAGTTCTGTTGTCTTGGCATCCCTAATATGCGAAGTGGATAATATTATGTCATGGATATTCATCAATGCATGATTTTTCGCAAACCTGTCTTCTTAGAGTATAAAAAGTATTCCGCCAATAATTACGTCCAGTTACTTACTGATGTGAAAAAATCAGGATCAATGATTTCCGGCTCCTCCATGAAATAACAAAGGATACCGCTATACTGCTGGAAAGTCTGGGATTCAGAGCGAGTAATACTATACCTAACTTTATCAAAGTTTGGGATTAGGATATTGAATATAATGTTCTCGTTAGGCATTCAGTATGCTACAACTAAATGAAATTGCCACTATGGGGAACTTATGGCTTAAGGCAACCTTTTTCTAGCTATAGCCATACCATTGGTTTCAGCAAAGCCTTTTCGCAAACTCAACCTCCAACGATACAGATAATTCATCAATTCTTATATTTATAGGTTATTCCCATATTTATCCAACCAGTTAATAGCATGTTTATAATCGGGATAATACGATTTTAAAAGCGTCCAAAATTTTACTGTATGGTTCATAATTACCGTATGCAATAATTCATGAACAATTATGTAGTCAATGACAAACAGAGGAGCTTTAATAAGCCGCCAATTAAATGACAGGTTCTTATCCTTTGAGCAGTTTCCCCATTTTTTACGCTGATTTCTAATGTATAGCTTGTTATATTTAAAGTGCAATTTCTCAGCTAATTCTTCTGTTCTTTTTGTAATATGTGTTTTGGCGATATTTGTTAACCATTTTTTTTGAATTGCTGGGTCTAACAGATTGCGTTTAGCCCTTATTGTATTGTGTTCATGGTCAATAACTACTTTTTGTTCATAAGTTGAATCATAGAAGTAGTTATAACGGTTGCCATAAAATAAAATCTGGTTGCGTTGCAGGTTTATTTTTGACATTTTATTAAAGAAGCCTTGTTGCTTTTCAATCCAGCGTTCTTTCTTCTTTAACAAAGCATTTAAATTGTCTTGTGTAAAAGTGAATGGAATAATGACTCGAATACGCCCATCTTCACTAACCCGTAAACGGGCGTGCTTAACTTCTTTCTGTACTAATATGTAGTTATCAGGTAGCTGCATTAATTCAAGCTATAATTTTGTAAGATGGCTTTCATTATTCGTTCAATCAATTCGCCCTGTTCATCAATTTTTAAAGCTTCAAACTTTGGATTCACGGCTAATAGTTCAATATCGGATTGCAACCTTTCATATTCTCTTGGTACATCCTGCCATCCAATGTATATCTTCTTTCTTATGATATTTTCAAGTGCTGTGATAGCAAAATCTCTTGCCATTTCTTCAATGAACTCTGCTTTTGATATATTCTTTATCAGTGTGTAGATTTCAAAAGACCCCTTATCGGGGAACCCCATTCTTTGAGGCATTGAGGCAACATCGTCCAATTCGGTGTATAATGCGCTTAGCTGGTTGAGTATTTCTTCAATAGCAAGGCTTTGTTCCTGTTTCCTCTTGATTAAATCATCCAAACGGTTTTGGAACTCGATGTAAATTGCACTGTTTACTTCATTCTGACGAATAACTGTTTCAATATCGCGGATTATTTTTTCTGCTTTATCGGATGGGCTGAGTTTTGTTTCTTTTAATTTGTTCAGATAATCGGAATCGATATTGATGGAAGGCAGATGGCCTTTAAAGTTGATTAGTTTTGCCGATTCCTGAATAAGTCTTCTTGTTTTTGCTGCGTATATTTCGGCATCAAAATCAAGTCTTTTAAACTCTTCGAGATATATTTCATAAATTTCGTTTAACCAAAGGTATTTTTCACGATGTTCCCTGAGTTTTGGATGCGGAGAAATTGATTCCCAAAGCTGAACAACTTCCCTGAACGAGTTCTCAAACTTCCCGTGGTCTAATTCTGAAAGCTTACGGACAATATTCATGGCACATTCGTAGGTGTCTTCCAGTTTAATATATTCAAAAGGCTTAAAGGCTTCATTCAAGACTTTAGGGAATGTCAACACCAGGCTTTCAACATCTTCGAACTCTCCAATATCCTCGGGGTCGTAGTTCAAGGCTTCTTTATAGTTTTGGAAAATACCTACATAATCGACTATACGGCCAAATTCTTTTGACAATTTGGTTACTTTATCATCATAAGGTCGGTTTGTTCGGGCAACAGCCTGTAAAAGATTGTGGTCACGAATAGGGCTGTCGAGGTACATGGTTTGCTCAATAGGGGCATCGAAACCAGTAAGCAACATATTACATACAATGAAGACTTTAAGATTATTACCTAATTTTTGTTCTTCTTCGGTTATCCTGCGCTTAAATTGTTTAATTAATTTTTTGCGCTCTGCATCTTCTTTGTAATGGTCTTTGTAAAGTTCATATTTTTCTCCTTCATCGTAAGCCCCTGTTGAGAATATTATCGCTATTTCGGAGCGGTCGAAATATTTAAGTAGTTCGTTATAATATAAAACACAGGCTTCTTTGTCGCAAGTAACAATTTGAGCTTTATAGCCTTGCGGTTCAACAACGCTTTTGTAATCTTCAGCAATATCTTTCGCAAGACACTCAATTCGTTCAGGATGTTTTAAGAATACTTTCCACGGTTGTACTCTTTTTTCAACCATTCTTTTTTCCTCTTCATCAAGTTCTGCCGTAATTTCATCGTAGCCTTGTTTTAGTTTATCCTTGTCAAGGAACCATTCCTGTGGGCCGAAGGTATAGCGAATTGGTTTAGTTGCACCATCATCAATAGCATCCTGAATGCTATAGCGGTCTAAGTAGTATTCATGGTCGCCCTTCGGACGAATTATTCCAAATTCCTGATGTGTCTTTGGGATTGGAGTACCTGTAAACGCAAAACGTTTTGCATTGGGTAAAACGGCTTGTAACTCTATTTGAAAATCGCCATATTGTGAACGGTGCGCTTCGTCAATAAGGATGATAATATTATCCCTTATATCCTGCCTGTTTCCCAACTCACGAAACTTCTGGATGGTTGTTATAAACACACCTGCCGGTGCTTTGTCGATAATAGATTTAAGGTCGCCAATGTTATGGATTGGCCTTGCATTTGGAAATTCGCAATCGTCGAATGTGCCACCGATTTGTTCCCTTAAATCTTTTCGGTCAACAACAATATAAACAGTCGGGTCTTTTAGTTTTTTGCTTTGGCGCAGTTTAAAGGCCGTATAAAGCATAGTTAAACTCTTGCCGGAACCTTGTGTATGCCAAATTACCCCTTGTTTTAAATCGGAATTAATTACACGGTCGGTTATTTTATTAGCAGCCCTTAATTGTTGGTAGCGGGCAACTTTCTTTATTATTTTCCCTTCGGTGCGCTCAAATACCATAAAATGTTTAACTATATCCAAAACCCTTGCGGGTTGGAGCAAACCAATTATCCCTAATTTCATGCGCTCCAGTACTTCGCCATTGGGTAAACGGTCAACATCGAAATTCCAAAGACCGTCTTTTTCATCCTGATAAGTCCGGCATAAATCATTGGTTGGCTCTAATATGGGGTTAGGCTGGCTAACATCCAGCAGGGCGCTTTTCCATTCGTTAAAATAGGAGGATGATGCCCCGGGAATGCCATATTTTGCGATGCGTCCATTGCATGCTACACCAAAGGCATGGCACATAAACAATTTATCGGCTCGCTGGTCGTAGGTTGAAAATTGGGCAACCCCTTCGAGCCAGTTTGTTCCTTTACGGGCACGTTGTTTGGCTTCTATTGGCACTAATGGAATACCATTAACGAGTAACACGATATCGGTTTTTACCATTTTATAGCCCTGTACCCAATATTGGTTGGTAACAATAAAGTCGTTGTTCCAGATGCTTTCGTAATCAATAAAATGAACATCAATATCATCGCCTTCAACGGTAATAGTTACATGGGTAGCCAATTTATCGAGAAAAGCCTCGTTGCCTAAAATAGGAATCGGATTATTGAGGTTTTGGAGTAGCTGGTCAACGGCAATTTTCGCCACTGTGGGCGAAATATTGTTTATAGAAGCTGTTTTTTCTATCAATATACTATCCAATACCGGATTAGAAAATGGACGGTTATAACATTTTAAATCGTCGTTGCTTTTAAAAGTCCAGCCCATTTTGCTGAGCCATTCTGTTACGGGGCGTTCAACGCCTTTAAGTTCTGATAGTTTGCCCATATAGCGTTAAATTGTAATGTCAAATTTCGATTTAAGTATATCCCTGATTTGGGTTGTCTGGTCTGTTCCTTCATAAGTGACTATAAGTTGACCCGGATAATGCTCATCGTACCATTTTTGTTTTGTTTCCCAATGATTCTTGTATTCCGGCAAATCCAGACGACCAACATGTTCCCAAAAATATTTTTTACCCTGCCATTTTATTGTAAAATCAGGAAGGTACATTGAACCATTTGGTGCAAACTCAGGAACTTCATACTCAAATGGGATGCTATTTAATTGAAGTATGTTGGCAATATTCATTTCCGATTTTGAGCGTACAAAGTACTTAGACAGTGTAGCAATTACTTTCTGGTCTTCGTACCAATTTGAGGATAATGCAAACAACAAATCGGGGAGTGGAACAAATTCGAAAATGGATGAATTTATTTTACGAATATTTGATTTTTCGATTTTGCTTAATTCCAAAAAGGTGGTTACATCGTCCTGGGCAAATATGGTAAGGTGTTTTTGTGCCCTTGTAATTGCCGTATAAAGCAATTCCATTGATAACAACGGACTGCTTTTTTTAGGAAGGATAAAATACACCCTGTTAAATTCACTTCCTTGTGCTTTGTGTACTGAAATCACATAACCTAACTCAATGTTTTCTTCCACAGGTTCATTGAACATGGTTTTTCCGTAATTATCCTCTCTGTACCCATAGTTTACATTGTAGTCGTTCCTTCTGTCGAATTTTACCTGAAAGTTTTTTAACCTGAAATACGGTGATTTCTGTTTGTCTTTGTCGAATGGATGGGGTCCAACAAATCCAATTTCTCCATTGTAAATATCAATTTTTACATTTTTTCGTTCTGTCCAACTGTAAGCACTGATTTGGTTGGATTTAGGACGGTTCCTGAATTGAATTACTTTATCGTAAAGCGCAATACCATCAAGTTGCCCTTTTTTTGCCTGATAACCATTAAATAGCTCTTGAAAAAATGTATTTAAATAGTCTGTTCCATAAAATTCACCCCGGTAAGGTGATAGAATCTGTAAATAAGTGGGGTCAGGGTAATCGTTATTTAAGCGAATAGCTTTACCCCAAATGTTATACAATTTATCCGGTTCGGCAGTTTCTTTGGTTTCTTCCTCTAAATCCTTTATAATTGTTGATTTGAGCATTTGCTCAAGCTTTTCCATATCCTTCCAGTAGTGGATTGAAAGGTCTTTGTCTATAACACCACCTTGCTGGACTTTTTTAAGTATCTGTTCCTGCTTAGTTTTATCGAAGTTTTCTTCCGATTGTTTTTCCTGAATGAATATTTCAGCCAATTCCAATATCCCATTGCCTGCACCTTTTGCTTTGTTCTCCAATTGACGGACGTTAATATCCAGTTTCCCCAGATTATCGGGATTCTTAGCTTTAAACCATTCAATAACATCGGAAAACACCTTTCCTCTGCCAATTGGTGGAAGTTGATTTGGGTCGCCTACTAATATCAGGCGTTGAACGCTATTCCAGTTGATACTGCGGAACAATGTGGCAAATAGAGATAAATCAATCATTGAACATTCGTCGATGATTAATGTGGTTATTGTACCATCCACTTTGCCACCCTTGCGTTTAAAAGTAAAGTTATCGTTTAACCAAGCCCTGTTTGGATTTGCAAGAAACGAATGGATGGTTGATGCCGGTTTGCCAGTTTTTTCTTTAATGCGTTCGGAAGCTTTCCCGGTAGGGGCAAGCATGATGATTCCTGTACCAGCGCCATGCGCTTTTTCGATGCTTTTAATAATCGACTTTAAGATGGTAGTTTTACCAGTACCTGCAGCCCCGGCTATAACGCAAACGGGCTTTGTGAAAACCTTTGAACAAACTTTTGCCTGTCCTTTCAAAGCAGCTTCGTACTGTTGCGGGGCTTTGTTGTTTAAAGAGCTGTCGGGGTCTTTTAACAGGTTAAAAAAAGTATCGTCCGAAATTTCGACTTTCAATGGAATACCAGCCCTCTGCTGTAATTCTTTGATAACTTTTTCTATCAATCGTTCATCTTCATGTACTTCATTTAAATACAAATAGTTTTCATCGTCGTTCTTTCTGTATTTTATGGCTTCTTCGATAAAATCGGAATCAACCTCGAAGTATTTGGGTGTGAATTGGTGGTTCTTCCATTCAGGAAGGTAACTCATACGGTTATTGATATGGAATAGTACCTTGGTTTGTGAAACAAAGGAATGGACTGTTTCCCTTTTAAGAACATCGACACATAAAGCCCGAAACCTTTCTGCTGAATTTTTTGTATTCAGGTTTTCAATGCCAAGGTCGGGATTGGGAATAATACCGTGGTCGATAACATGAAAAGAAATACTATCGTCCACATCATCGCCAATGTATTGTTCGCACAATATATATGGGTTTTCGGCTATTTTTTTAATGGTAGTGTAAAGGTTGTTTTGCTCCCGTTTGGAGGAAAGAATATTGCCAATTTGCGTTTCAGAAAGGGCAAAACGTACAAACAGGTTTAATAAAATTTCCCTGTCTTCATCCTCCATTAATTGCCAGTTTCTCCTAATTTCTTTTAATCTTGCTGCCGGAACAGAAAAACCTGGTATTTCAGTAGCAGAACCAGCGAGAAAATCTTTTATATTGCTATAAGCGAGCTTATCTTGTCCTTTTTCAACTTTATTTTTATAGTAATCAATACCTTCGTGGAAACCTATGTATGAAAGAACTTCGGGAAGCCCGGGGTAAGCACCTCTCTTTTTCCATAATTCGGTAAACAGCGATAAGAGCCATTTCCGTCGTTCCTCCCAATTTTGCGTATCGTCGCCAATTTCAATCAGATAATTCACAATTTCAATAAAACGCTCTACCAATGCCAGTGAATCATCGTCGGAAACCGGACGGGTGGCATATTTAAAATTACGCTGGTTATCGGGCACTAAGAGAATCCTTTCGAGTACTTCCGGCCTGTCCATATACTTGTGATAGGGTATAGAAAAACCTTCATTGGGGTAATTTGATGTAAGCGGCATTTGCCACACAAAGCCCCCGGCATATCGGTTTTTCATTTCATCAGAAACACCCTCGTAATATTGTATTTTGCCCGTTTTTTTAAGACGTGAAACACCAACTACAACATATTTGGGGCTGTCGTCCTCGCTAAATGGGTTACTGTAATTGGCATAGTAAAAAAGCAGCGACTTACCTTCTATTAAACTACCGAAATAATCTTTGGCATTCTGTAACCGGGTGTTGTAATCGTATTTTTGTCCTGTACCAGCCTCACGTACAACATCATCGGAATACATGCCTTCGTAATTCCAAATACACACTGTAGATTCCGGAATATCGAGCAAGGCAGGTTTAGCCTCTTTGTTAAACCATGCAGGGGGATTAATTTTAGCTTTTGTTTTCTCGGAACCAAACGCATTGATGCTAAAACCACACGCAGGTACCCCGTTGATTAATGAACCACAGGGCTTTCCTTTTACATCGTTTCGGGTTTCCCAATCCAAATCCCGCACGCCTTTAATATAGTCGCCGGGGTAGGAATGACGGCCAATGCAATAGGTGTTTTTCTCAGGCTCATTGCAAATGTGCCCGTTCCAACCGTTGTTGTGCCATGCCATGCGTATGGTTATATTCATAATGCTTTAACTATTTCGTTAAAAATCTGATTTGTCTTTTCTACATCAATTCTAACTTTACCCGTGAGTAGGTTCTGCATAAGTGATTTTTTGAGTTTTTGAAGCTTTTTGATTTTCGTTTCCTTGCAATTTTTTTCCTCTTCAAATGGTTTTATCTTGTTGTATATAACTTGTTGTTCATCAATGTTTTCAGGGACAATAAACTTAAAAGAGCCATATTCTCTTGAATTTATATTAGGTTTTGCCCCAACTCTTTTCATTGCAACTTTAAATGCCTCAAAAAAATCAGACTTTGCAATTAAATTGAAATATTCCGGTAATATTAGTTGTTTGTTAAAAGTAAATTTTATTAAGTAACCAGCATAAGCAGCTTTTCCCATTTTTTCTTTATAGAGAAGTGATTTACCAACTGTATCACCAGTTCGTGCAAAAAGGAAATCATCTTCATTCAATATGTAATTCTTAGCTTTATCTAACTCAATTCCAACTATCCCTTCCTCTATTAAATTTCCAAAGTCATCAATATCAGTAATTCTTATATATCGAGGAAAACCATCTTGAAAAGGTATGGCAGATGCATTTGCACCATATTCTCCTGGTTTTGTACAAACATCACGTAACTTCACATAATCCCAACCAACTGGCACATTCCCAAACTTCTCATCTTTATAAAACTCATCTGATGTTCTCCACGTGCCATCGGGTTTAAGTTTACCTGTTAGAAGGTTTTGCATTAAGCTTCTTTTTACTCTTTCAGCAGCTTTAATACTATTGTCAGTCGCCTTTATAGCAGAATCAATAAGGGAAAGTATGTTTGTTATTTGTATTTGTTCGTCCTCCGGTGGCTTGGGAAGGTAAATCTTTTTCAATTCCGTTTTTGAAACGCTATAAACCTTTATGCCAGTGGCAATGCGAAGGATGCTGTTTCGTACTTTCTCCTGGTTTAAAATATAGCCTTTAAAACCTTTAATAAAATCATTGTTCTTTACCCTTAAATGCAAGGTGTGCAAACCCGAAATGATTACTTTCTCACCCACATTAATTACTTCAACCGATTTACCAACCCCTTCATAATCCTCGGAAGCATCGGAAATTATCAAATCACCATCGGTAATTGGGGTATATCTTTTTGCCATATCCTCGCTAATACAGGGCAACGTATCAGTTACGGCATCAATAAAACGGTCAAAACGGGTGTGTATATCGCCATAATGAATATATCCACAATCGCCAGTTTCGCTTAATAATGCACGGGAATAGGATGCAGTAGGAAAAAAATCGAAGCTACTGCCAAGTTTTACAACATCCCAACCAATGGGGACAAGTCCAAACTTTTCGTGCGTGTAAAAACCTTTTGTCGAGTTATCCTTATCCTTCATAAGAAATTACTTTAAGAAGTTCGACAATGGCATTATCAATCTTGTTTTCCTTTTTAATGAAATCGGAAAATTCGGTAATTGCAGTTTTTAAATCAATTTCCTCCTCCGGTTCGAAAGTATCTACATAACGGGGCAGATTGAGGTTAAACTCGTTTTCTTCAATTTCTTCCATGTCAACCACCGAGAAATAGGTTTTACGTATTTCAGGGTCTTGCAGCATGGTTAATAGTTCCTGTTCCACATCGTCAATGGACTGGCGTTCTTTTTCGGCTTTTTCACGGGCTGCCTGTATTTTACCTTCTTTTTCGGCTATCAGCTTATCATAGGCAGCCTGCGCAGTTTCAAGATTTTTAAGTTCCGATTTTGAGGGCTTTTTATCTTCCGCTTCCTTATCGGCAATAACCTGTTTAACTTTTTCAAGCCTGTTTGTCAGTATTGTCAGGTTATCCTGGTAGTATTCCTCAATTTCAGAAAGTTTAAACTCCAAATCTTCCTGTATAAGTTTTTTTAACCTTGTTTTTTGGGTGGCAATCCAGGTTTTGCCAGTTTCATAGTCGCCCCAGCTTTCGAGAATGGTAGAAATTCGCAAAATATCGTGCGGCAATAGCACGTTCATATTCGGTTCTTCCTTGTACCAGCCCGGTTTGGCAGCGTAAACCATCAAAACCTTGTTTTTACGTTCTTCTGCTTTATTCTTATTGATAAAAAGAATAGAACCCGGAATTGAAGTGCCGTAAAACAGGTTATTGGGCAAAAACACAATGGCATCGATAATGTTGTGCATTTGGGTAAACTCCCCGTTACTGTCGATAGCGCCTTGTAAGAAACCTCGCCTGATAATATATTCATCATCGGCCTTGCGGTTCTGACCGTCTTCTTCTTCGGTTTTTTCTGGTTGCCCCCTGAACATAATACCTTGGGGACAAACTACGCCAGCTTTGCCATTCTCTTGTAGCGAGGCAACAATATGCTGAATAAATGCAAAATCGCCGTTTGAAAATGGCGGGATGCCATAAACAAAGCGTTCGTGAGGGTCGGTAAAGTCTTCCTTGCCCGGATATTCCAATTGGGGCGAACCATCTTTTTTGTTTACTGTTTTGCCTTTTGCATCCTTTTTAGGTTCGCCGTTTTTCCACCAGTTTTCCTGTGAAAATGGGAAATTAGCCATTACCATATCGAATTTTTTAATGGCAAGTTCGTTTTCTTCATCCCTAAATTTTGGGTCGAGCAGTGTATCGCCTTTTTCAATTTTGGCATCGAGGCCGTGTAAAATCATGTTGATATTGGCAATAGCCCAGGTATTCCAAACATCTTCCTGTCCGAATAACCGTATAGACTTCTGGTTTCCATAATTGATTTTACAGTACTTGGCCGAATTGATTAAAAAGCCCCCTGAACCGCATGTAGGGTCGTACACTATGTTTCCCTTTTGTGGTTTTAGGTAACGGACAATAATATCTACAACTTCCTGTGGTGTATAGAATTGTCCGGCTGTTGTACCGCCTTTATTTTCATCGGCAAAGCGTTTAATCAGGTATTCGTAAGCATCGCCCAAAACATCGACCGAAGCGTTTTTGTTGCTTAAATCAACAGCATCGAGGTAATTAATCAATAATGAAAGTACATCGGGGCTAAGTTTTTTACCACCTGAGCCATCGGGTGCGGGTTCGTTCCAGCGTACCGTATTGATAATCCCTTTCAGGAAGAATTTACCATCTTTATCAATGTTGGCTTCGGCAATACCGTTTACCGCTTTATGCAAAGTCTCATTTTTCTTGTCTATAGAGGCATCACGTACATCTTTCCAGAAACAACCTTCAGGTATTTTAAAGTCGTGTTTCTTTTTGTATATAACCGCTTCCTCACGTACTGTTGGCATTCTGCCTTCAGCTACAAAGAACTCATCAACTGCATTCTTGTTTTCCCATTCATAATTGTCGGAAAGCCGTTTAAAAAACAAAAGAGAAAGAATATAGGCTTTGTAATCTTCAACCTTATCCCTTAAAATATCGGCCATGCCAAATAGGGTGCTACCCAATGCTTGCTTAGTAATCATTATAATCCGTTTCTTTTAAAATTTCAAATCTTTTTGTTTTGTGTTAAATATTCTCAATCAATTCCGTTTTAACCAATTCGTATGCGGTTAAAGGGTTGTATGTTTGTCCCTGCCGTAGCAAACCTGTTGTGTCACCCAAAAATTCAGGGTCGTTTATCTTGTCTTCCATGTTCAGAGTAAACTCCCTCTGGCTCGGCGGGTTGTCAACCGAAAATTTCATATACTCCCGGTAACAATTTAAGAGCAAATCTTTGTCGAGCGAAGGATTGCGTGTAAGGGCAATATACAAGTCGTATAAATCACGGCCTTTTTTACGTTGGTACAATGCACGCAATTTGGTTCCCAACAATTCCTCCAATTTATAGGTGGTAAGGTTACAACTACCTTTAAACCATTTTGAATTGACTTCAAAAGGAACTTTAATCAAATCGCTTACCGTGAAATGTTCACGGGTATTGGTTTCCACTTTTAACCTAAGGTTCATAGTCGGTGGAAATTCAGATTCAAACCTAAAATACATGGTAAAATTATGGGCTTTGGGGCTTCGTTTTGGTTCACCCAAAAAAGAAAGTTTTTCCCTAATCCTGTCCACTAAAGGACCAAATGGTTCTGCTGTGATTTGCACAAGGTCAATATCTTCGGAGTAACGCTGCTGAGGGCTGAAAAATAACTTATGCAATGCCGTTCCACCCCGGAAAGCAAGGCTATTAGCCAACAAATCGTCAGAGAATATTTCAACCAGGGCACGGCAAATAACAAGGTCTTGTTCCACCTGTTCCATGGTTTGCCAGGGTACTTGTTGGTTCCATTCTG
>CAYYNL010000023.1:0-1122 GCA_964472925.1 uncultured Fibrobacter sp.
AATCTTTTTTCTTTTACCTGGAAAAACCGGCGATATACAAAAGAACACGAAATCAGGTGCAGTGTTTTTTTATGAATAAAATTCATCTTTTCTGTTGTGTTTTCATTGTTATCCTCAAAATGACCAATGCTCAAACATATCATTGGGATCAGTCGGTTTATTCAATTCTTGATTTGGTCATGAAACAGGAATACGACAGCGCCTTTAAAATATGCAATCTGAGAATAGCAGACGATTCAATGGATATAGATTCCAGGTATCTGAAACTGGTTACTTTGCAGTCACAGTTGGCAGATTATGAATCATATTCTCTTGATGGTCTCAGATGTATTTTCATGGCCGAAAGCCTGATAACATTTCTGGACAATGCGGTATCAGCGGGCAGCTCTTCTGAAGATAAAGAGAAAACCGATTTTTTAAAAGGTAATATTTACGGTATACTCGGCATAATCAAAGCCAAAAGAGGCAGTATCCTGTCTGGTATCAGAGATGCCCGGCTTTCCTATGAATATTTTAAAAAGCTCAAAAAATCATCATCTTTTTTGCCGGATGTTTTTTATGGTTTGGGACTGTTTGACTATTACATTGGGGATAATCTGAAATGGATTCCAGGTGTGGGCAAACGGGCTCTTTCAGGATTGGACATGCTGTATACTGCATCAAAATCCGATTCTCCTTTCCGTTATGGAGCCAAAAATTCTCTGGTCTGGGTATTAATGGAAAGAGAAGATTTTCGTGAGGCGGATTCTATTGCTTCTGAAGTTCTGGAGAAGTATCCGGGAAATACAATGTTTTTACAGGTTAAATCCAGAGCTGCTTTTGGCATGAGGCAATATCAGCGTGCAATTGAACTGGCTGAACAGCTTATTAGCATATCCCTTAAAAGAAAAGTGATAAACTGGAGTGATGTTTTATCCGGCTATCAACTGATTGCTTCCTGCCATATTAAACTGGGAAACAAAGAGAAAGCACAGAAAATTGCATCTGAAGGCCTATCTTATGAACTCCCCGATGATACGCTTCAAATTGAGTGGGTTCAAAAACATCGCAACTCATTGATGGCCATTAAATAAGCTGACGGAGATCCATATTTTACAAGTAATTATTTTTTGTCGGTAGTGT
>CAYYNL010000023.1:1222-33682 GCA_964472925.1 uncultured Fibrobacter sp.
GTTTCCGAATTTGGATATTGTAATTTGAAATTTGTTTGGAATTTTTGTTAAATTTAACTGACACTACTGATTTCTTGTTGGTGCCACATTTGGTGATGGCACGATCCCAAAACAAAAACAATAAAGCGCAAGATAATACAGGGTCAGAATGACAGGTAGTGATCCCTGCACCTGGTGAACAAACTTGTCAAAAGCTATTAGAGAATCACTGAGAACAAAGAAAACTGCTCCTGCATATACCAGATTTCCTTTACTATTAAAAGCAGAAACAAACGCCATCGTTGAAATCATCATCAGATAAAAGAGAACCGGAATGAAAAAATCACCTGAACTAGGCAGTGTTACAAAACCGATAATAATGCTGAATACAACAATCGCAGATGCCTTTATCGTGCTGGCTATACTTTTTTTTGCATAAGGAATCATATAAATCAATAGCAATATGTTTGCGACCATAAAAGATGCCAGTGCAGATGTGAAAAACCTGGTTCTACTTAAACCTAAAAAAAGATCTCCGGAGCCCATGAAAAAGAAAATGAAGATGGGGAGAGGTTTCCTTTCTGATTTACCATATAAAAAAGCAGTAACAATGGCAATTATTGCTGGAGAGACTTTCAAAATGACAAAAATCGGATGAGGAAGAAAAGGAAGAAAAATCAGGAAAAAAGCTGCTATAGATATAAAACTGAACTGTAAAAAACGATAAAATGGCTGGCTGTACATTTTTAATTCCTTTTACAAGCAGGGTGTTGCTTAACAGGTCTGCTATAATAATTACAGGTTGAAGTCGCAGCTTTAAATATATATATTAGGTTTAGACTGGTGACAAGAAAAGGGATAAGAATTTTAATTCCTTTTTAAACATATTTGGAGGTTTTTATCTGTCTGGCTTTGGATAAGTGAACAGCTTTTGTGTTCATGTCCTAGTTGACCCATAATCTGCTTTATCATATTGTTGCCCATGAAAACAGGTCATATATATATCGAATTAAGATCCGATTTAAATTAATAAACGTCTGAATAATAAAAAACCCCGCCAGGAGCTCCCTCATTCTTGAACCCTATTATAAAAACAGTGGTTGTTCCCTTGATTAGTTCGTTAATCCGTCAGCTTAGAACGGCACGCACTAGCTATTCAAAGAAGAATTCCCATTAAAATGGTGTTAGTCAAGAATTGGTATGCCCTGACGAGGCAAATTATTTTTACTAACTATTCAAAGAAGTTATAATTAACGATAAAATCGCTCTTTTATTTGAAATATACAATAAAAAATAAAAAAACTTTAACCTAATTTGGACGATTGTTGGACGTGAATCGCATTATAGAGTCATTTTGGCTATCGGACCAGAAGTTTTGTCCACCCTTTGCAGTGCTACGGAGAATGAGTCCTTCTCTACAGTAGAATGCTACCGAGGGTGGGAAGGGCATATCTATCAGATAATATGTTTGAAATATCTCTGGTCAGATAAACAAAGGAATTGAAGCGAGCTGGTCAAACAAGCGATATAATAAAACGGTGCTTTGCACTGGATATAAACGATTAAGAAACGGTATTACAGTCGTGCAATATAGCTTTTAAAGACTGTAAAGTAATCTGGAGTATTCATGGGCAGCTTTATAGTAGAAGGTAAAATCAGATTAAGTGGAAGTATTCAGGTATCTGGCAATAAGAACGAGGCATTACCCTTAATTGCAGCCTCATTATTATGTTCGGGACCTGTTCAACTCACTAATGTTCCGGAAATCGGGGATGTAAATAATATGCTGGAGATAGCTTCAACTCTGGGAGCAACACTGTCTCCGCTAAAGAATGGAAAAGTCACCATTGATGGCACTAATCTTAAGAGTTCTATTCTTCCGATGGAACTCTCCAATTCCATCCGCGCATCGATCCTTTTCGCCTCATCATTACTTGTTCGTACAGGCCGAGCGGTGATATGTCAGCCTGGTGGAGATCATATAGGGAGAAGACGTTTAGATACACATTTTTTGGTTTTCAAAGCTTTAGGTGCAGAGCTTCAGGTTACCAGAAAAATTACCTCCGATATTACTCAGGAAACCAAATATATTTTGGAGGCTCCCCAGGGGCTTAGAGGTACAGATATTTATCTTGATGAGGCTTCGGTTACTGCTACCGAGAACGCAATTATTGCCGCAGCGGGAGCCAAAGGAACTACTGTAATAACAAATGCTGCCTCTGAACCGCATGTACAAGGTCTTTGCCGATTTATTGAAAAACTTGGGGTGACCATAGAAGGAATTGGATCGAATGTTTTGACAATACATGGGAGGGACAGCTTTCTGGCCGCAAATCATGAAGTCGGTGCCGATTACATTGAGGCGGGATCGTTTATAGGCCTTGCTGCGGCTACCTGTTCCAGACTTACCATCACTGGTGTGGACCCATCTGTTATGCGAATGATTACTTTCCAGTTTGAAAGAATTGGGGTATTTGCTCAGCTTAATCGGGAGCAAAGAAGTATCTATATCGATGATCATCAACCACTTAAAATCCGTAAGGATCTTGGTGGGATAATTCCGGTAATAGATGACAGTCCCTGGCCGGGTTTTCCAACCGACCTTATGTCCATACTTCTGGTTACTGCCACCCAGTCAGAAGGGACCTGCCTTATTCATGAAAAGATGTTCGAGTCCAGACTGTTTTTTGTTGATAAACTGATTAACATGGGTGCTCAGATCGTTCTTTGCGATCCACACCGGGCGGTTATCGTGGGGCCGTCACCTCTTTATGGGTCAACAATCAGTTCACCAGATATTAGGGCGGGAATGGCACTTCTGATTGCCGCATGTGCGGCCGAGGGAAAAAGCATTATTAACAATATTGAGCAGATCGACAGGGGTTATCAGAACATTGAGCAACGTCTTGCTGCATTGGGGGCCTCTATCAAACGGATGAATAATTGCAGCAAATAAAGGTATACTGATGAATTACTCTCACTTCGCAGTGTTTCTGGGGCTGATGCTCATGTCATGCTATTCGCATCTGAAAAGTTATTATCCGGGTAATTATTACACCGAAGATAATATTTATCAGAATAAATTTTTGAAATTTATTATTACATTTGATAGCAATTGGCAATTGTGGACAGATCCTGCTACCATGAACCGAGATAGCAGGAAATTTGCTCGGCAACTTCACAAATCCGGGAATGAACTGCTCTTTATCGGTGCATCTACCGAAAAATATCTGGGTACTCGGGCAATCGCGGTTAATCTTAATGAACCTGCAAAGGAATATGCAGAGTATATTCGCAGGCTTAACTCACCCGATGTAGAAAATGACCAGGGACTTCTCGAGATTACAAATGGTAGTATAGAAATGGTCAGGTGGATATATGAAAAACACGGTTTTGGCTTTATAGAGTATTTCTTTAGCTGTGGAACCTTTGACATACGTATCGCCTTCTGGACCAGAAAAGAATTTTTTGGAAATTTTCTGCCTGTATTCGAGTCTATCATGGGTTCGCTCATACTGACCGATGTATATTAAAAAGAAAATTGTGGTTATTATTGGAGATAGAAAAAAATGACTGGTAATAAAAAGGTACAGATAACCTATCCATGTGAATGGGGTTATAAAATTATTGGCAAGAATAGAGAAAAGATGCTTTTAGCTGTAGACTCCATCATTAAAGCGGATTCAATGATGATTCGTGAGTCTCACACAAGTAGCAATGGAAAGTATATCAGCCTTGAGATAAGGGTCAGAGTTCAAAATGAATCAGAACGTAACAGTTATTTTAAAATGCTTGCCGAGCACTCTGAAATTAGAATGGTCCTTTAATTATCTTTCCGTTATTGCCAATTGCCCTCAAATACAATCCAACAAGCCAAAAATTTAATATTTCCTTCACTAACCTCCTGCAGCAAATTCTGGATCTCCCAAAATCATAAATCTCAAATCTAAAATCCTAAATTTTAAATCGTATATGGCATCTTAAGGATTGTGCCTGTATAATTAAAACAGGATGACAAACTGGTTTTTAAACAGGTTTGCGGATACTTTAATGATCAAATAATCAATAAGTTAAAGGATAAACTCAATATAGTGGATCAAGAATAATAGAAGGTACTTCTAATAGTGTTGCGCTTTGCACCAAAAAGGAGGGAGCATAAATGTCCCAACAGTATTTAACAACCGGACAAGTTGCCAAAAAGCTGAAAATTTCAATTTCTACTTTGAAACGTTGGCTTGAAACTATGGAATTGAATGTTTCTGAGGTACGGAATTGTAATGGATGGCGTTTGTTTACTGAAGAAGATGTGGTGATAATCCGGGAGTATAAACGTGAAATGAAAAAAAATGGGAAGCGTTTTAATGATACCACACTGGTGCCGGTGATAATTTGTGAAAAAAAATTTGGAACCAAATGAAGGAAATATGCAGACAAGAAAAGAATGCTATTCAATGATAATGATTCTTTTTATGTTGATATTCCCCTGTTATACTCAGGATATCAGACGAGGAAGAAATGAGGGGACAGTCAATATTCCACCTTCCAATGTTGCTGGCAACGGAAACATTACACTAAGTGCTACGCTAAGTGGCAGTATCGGTAAGCACAACTCAAATGTCAACTCAAAAATTGCAGGTAATATAGGAATAGCTGATATTCTTCAAGGATCTCTCAGTACGTCGATAAACAATTTCCGTAAAATGGGACTGACTGAAGTGCATGGGCAGATTACATTGCCCAATAATGATGGTTTACGTTTTTTCGGTATTGCATTATGCGGAGATCTGTTTCTGTCTACTGCTATTGATACAATTTCCGGAGAAGCAACCTCCGGAAGACCAGATTTTCATTCCTACTTCAGACCATCATTGATTTGTGATCAGGATTGGATAGCTATTGACAAAAAGTTAAAACTTAAAACATATCAATTATTTAGCATGACAGATGATGCTGATCTGCTTTTCCAGTATGATCAGTTATCGTTTAAGCTGGGTGCAGAGTGGAAAACATACAAGCACAGTTATTTTGTAGATGCCGCTATGGGGATGTATAAAGAAAAAAAGACCAGTGTTTTTTCAGGAGATAATGGTTATAAGCAACAGAAAGTGTGGATGGAACCAGGAGTACGTTTGCGATTGCGAAACCGTTTCAGCTTCCTGGCCTCCATACGCTTTCTTTTGTTGCAAAGAGTAAAAACTGAGCGGCCGTTGTTGCCTCAATATGTGGGGATGAAATTGTCTTTTGAAGCGCCGGTTTATTTCAGGGAGACCAATACCGAAGCAATAAGAACATTGATTTTCATAGATAATGCAAAAGAAAAAGGAAAAGACCGTATTACAAGGAGTATTGAACAGGGCAAATCGATTAAAACCGATTTTGAGACAGGATTTGAGGACTTGGCACCTGATAAATCGGATATTGATCAGCAAAAGGAGGCTTTGCGCAAAAAAGAAGAGATTCAGAACAAGATGGAGGAGATAGAAAAATTACTGGAGGACCTGGAATGAAAAGACTGTTATCCATTATTATCGCATTTCTGCTTGCCCTGGCTTATACGGCTGGTGCACAGGGAAACCAGAAACGAGATAGAGGAGAATCTTTTTTTAATTTGCGTAATTCAAATACAGTGGGATTTGGAAATATCTGGTTAACGCTGAGAGGCGTAGGGCATGTTTGGGATGATGAACCGGTTAAAATGGATACAATCAGAAAAAACGATCGGAAATGGATATCAAATGTAAGGGCTTTCCCTGAAATAAGAATTGAAGGAGGATTGCTCAATTTCATGTCAGTTTCTATGGAATCAAGATTATTGTCGTATGGATTTAATCCTGGATATATCAGTTGTGCTCTGAAGATGACAACTCCGGATAATATAGATCTCAGGTTGAATGGCTTTGCTCTGGAGTTTACTTATTTACATCAGTTCATTGAATCTAATCCAACTCTGGGAGGATATCAGGGTTTTATGCCTGAAGGTTTTGTTGTTAAAGGAAATTCTATAGAAATGAGGTTTCTTTACGAACTGGATATACTGGCCAGATACAGCAAGATCCCGATTAGAATACTATTGAATTTGGGTACCAGAATTCCGTTACGAAAGGATCGGCTGGAATGTTTCCAGATACTTGGCAATACAGGAATAATTTATAGCCGATACGGATTTGACTTTTATACCCTATTTTCGATTGAAGCATTTAACAACCTGTTCAAGCCATTGATAATAAAGGAACCAATTAACAAAAACATAGCTGTTTATTTCAATGAAAATCTCATGTATCTGACAATGGGAGGAAATGTTCGTTATGATAACGGTTTTGTTCTGAATGTCTCGGTGCCTTTGCTGGTAAGTAAAAACAGTGAATCCAGAATGAGAGTTGAGGATTTAGTGGAACTACATAGGAACAGCAGGCCCGAGATTTTCAGTGATGAAAAAAGAAGAGGTGTAAAGGATCCTTTTGATCCATGGTTTGTAAAATGGAAGATAGTTGGTTCAATAACTTTTCCCCTCAGGTTCAAAATGACTAGCGCAGAACTGATGAGAAACTATCTGCTATTTAAAAACAGAGAGGAACAGAGAAGGATAGATATTGATCAGAAAATCGGGGCTGAAGAAGAAAAACGACTCCAAAAGATTAAAAAGAGAAAAGAAGAGATGTTGAACTCGAAATAATGGTAATTCAGAGATGAAAAAATTCACAATTCATTTCATTATAACGTTTTGTTTTCTTGCTATCGGTTTGCTACCGATAATGGGAATGAATTGTGTTTTAGCCAGAACCAAAATTGAACCTGTAAATTTAGCAAAAGAAACTCTGGTAAACCGACTCATCACCGAAAATCGAGAGATTGACAGTATAATGGAAAAATTGAACTACTTTCAGAATGTAATCTCAGAATTGCGTAATTTGGAAGTATTTCCTCTTGAGCTGATTAACATGGTTGACAGTAACCTGGTTAAATATGATAAAGAGATCGAATCTCTGGAGATACAGTTCAAAGGAGTAAATGGGAAACTGTCTCTACACAAAGCATCGCTTATAGATGCAATGGAAATATTGAGAGAAATGGTTAAATCCGAACCGGTTCAAAGCATGTTTACAGTTCTGAAAAACGGAAATGAAAAAAGGGTAAATGAACTGAATGGCATAAATCAACAGGTTGACAGAATGTGGAGGTCAGCGGATTCTCTGATAGATTTTGTAATGAATCAGAACGCAGATATTAAAAAGAGAAAAATTAATATAAAAGAAATTTATGAGGGGGATATCTGTTATGATAAATGTTACAAAAATATTGATATTATAAAAAATGAGATCAGGAAAAAAGCAAATAGCTCTCAGGTAGAGGAACTTTTCAAGATAGAAAGATATCACCTGACTGGATTGATGGAAAGCGAAAAACATGATTTTGCACGTCAAAAAATTAACAGCCTCATGGACCGTTATGCAGATAAAAAAGAGGAGTTGAACCTGCTGTTGGCCAAGGTCGAGTTTTCTTCGGGGAATTTCAGTAAAGTATTGTCAATTATCTCAAATATATCTGAAACAATGCACAATCGTGATCAGTTATTGGCATTGAAGATTCAGAGTATGTACTCACTTATGGAGTATGAGACTATCTGGAATGATTATAGAAATTATGACTTAACAGGGCTGGAAAGCAGTGTACGAAATCTTGTGATATGGACTGTTATAGAGAGCGGATTAGCACTAAGAATTCAAAGTGATTATTCTCAGCTTGCGTCTTTAATGGATAACAGGGGTTCTTTTAAGCATCATGTACTGCATGCACTCTCTCGTACATATCTTTTGTCCGGGGATAAGCAGACTGCTATTTCTATAATGGAAACTGCATTGAAGCAAAAAGTGCTAAGTGAAAACGATCGTATCGCAGTTAGAGAAATAAGACTTGCCATGGCTCAGATTTATTATGAAAAGAATGAATACGAGAAATCATTGGCTCTTTTCTATGATATTCTGAATAAACATGAAGACTTTGAAAAGGCACTTACCGGAATAATCTGGTGCTATATAAAACTAAATAACGAAGCAAAGACCGATATTGCATTGAAAAAGCTTATTAATCTCAAACCAGAGTCTCCCTATGCAGCTGAAGCCATATATATACTTGCCAGAAAAAATCTGATCAAAGTAAAAGAAGAATGGAAAAAGACAGTATATCTGGATAAAGAGGAGAAAAGGCTTGAGTCAACACTAAAAAAAATCCTTGAAAAAAAGAGCAAAAATACCAAAAAAGAAGATAATGCTAAATATACTTATGCATGTAATGAGCTAGAGGCATTGATTAAGAGGCTCAAAAGTGAGAACAGAATGAATTATGATTCTCTGAAAAATATGTATGAAAGAATAGAGAGAACATGCAAAATGATAAGTACTCATTATTATTCGGGAACATTTCAGGAAACTACATTCGATGCAAAAAGGGAAAAGGCGCTTTTCCTTCTGGATTCAATACTTAATAAAAATTCGAGCGGTTCAGTAGAAGAGAAAACGAAACTTTATTCAAATGCGATTCAGAACAGAAGTAAAATAAAAGAAATTGTAATGAAGGCACGAATTCTTGCAGTAATTGCCGAGATTGACCGATTCAGGTGGGAAAGGGAATTTTTGGATTGGAAAAAAGCTGAATGCAGAGAGAGGGAGATAGAAATTGACTCAAGCATTACTTTGGTAAATGACTCTGTATCACTAAAACAGTTAAAAGAAGAAAAGAATCTACTTACAAATTCAATGGATTCATTGATTGATTCTGAAGAGCATTTGATTAATAGCAGAATAAGTTCATTAAAATCAAAGATCAATATTTTATTACAGATGAAAATGGATGATGCAGATGCAGCTTACCTGAATTATCAATACGGGGAGATGGCTTATAATGAAGAAAATATGAAATATACAGAGCAGTACGAACGATATGAAGTGGAAATGAATGATTATTCAAAGCAGTTGGATGATTTCAGAAATGGTGTACAATTGAATCATCCGGTAAAACCGAAAATGCCAGTACTTGATCATAATAGCAGTATTGAAAGATTCAAAACAGTTATAAAAAACTATCCCAATTCGGAATGCTGCCCATCTTCGATTTACAGTCTTGCATGGTGTTATAATGATATCGGCAAAAATGACAGTGCAATGTATTTCATGGGAGAAATAATTCGAAATTATCTGACAAGCTCTTATGCACCTCAGGCATGGATGTATTGCGGGGAATATTACTTTGATAAGAGTAATCTGGACAGCGCAATTATCTGTTACCAATCAGTTCTCAGGTATCCGGAAAGTGAATGGTTTGAGGAAGCTCTTTATAAGTTGGCCTGGAGTCAATACCGGCTTTCTAATCCAGAAAAAGCCATCAGTTCATTTCTTGCTCTGGTTGATCTGGGAGATATAGCCATGTCAGGTGCTTCTTTATTGGAAAAGGAATCGATGGATTATATAGCAATCAGTTTTAGTGAAGCAGATGTAACCGGTGAAAAAGGATTGCAGAGAGCATTGCTGTTTGCTGAAAAGTTAAAAGATGCCCAAAAAGGATACCGCATTTTACATCGCTTGGCCAGTGTTTTCAGAGAGCAGGGAAGATATGAAACAGCAAAAAAAACCTATATGAGTATGTTACGAATGTATCCAGAGTACCCAAAGAGTCCTGTTGTGGAATCAGAACTGGTGAAATTGCTTGAGAGAGAGCCGGCAGCAAATGATGTTAACGGGGCAAGAATAAAGATTTATGAGAAATATAATCGCAATGGTGAATGGGTAAAAGGACAAAGCGAAGAAATAAAAAGAGAGGCTGACAGTATTGCACAAAAGCAACTATATGAAGCAGCCATAGGATATCACCAGAGAGCTCTCCAGAAAAATGATTCAGGTGATTATCAGAATGCAATGAATGCCTATCGAGAGATGATTACAGTTTATCCTGAATCAATGGTGGCGAATGAATGTCATTACAATCTGGCAGAAATATTATTTGCTATAGGAAATTATTATCAGGCGGCTGAGGAGTATATGGCGGTAACAAGGCGTTATCCTGACAGTAAATACAGGGAACCCGCCGCATGGAATGCCATAGTAGCTTCACAGAATTTGTTGAAAATGGAAACTAATCGGCAAAACCGGTAAATAATAATGAAAAGTGAAAAAATAATTAGTCCGGTAATTATTACAACAATAGTACTGATTAATTTGGCCGGATGTACATCAAGGATGGAAATTAAAAAACAGCAAACAACGAAAGCTGTTATAGCTGACACATTGAAAGTAATAACAGAAAAGAAGAAAGAGAAAAATGATAGTCTGATAAAAAATGATTCGGTGTTGTCTGCTGCTACAGAACTGATGATTCGGGCGTGTGATAATTATCTGAAAATAAATGACAGTGGGCAGAAAGCCGCAGAGGTCTTAAACATTAAGGCAAATCTGCTATATAACAACCGGCTCTTTGAATGGAGCAGAACCGTTTATAATCAGATATTGGAAAAGTTTGAAAATTCTCAATTCTATTACGATGCAATGCGGATGATAGCTCAATCTTATTATGAAGAAAAAAGATTTGACGAGGCACAGAAATGGTATCGTAAACTAAGCTATGTTGCACAGAGTGTACCGGACAGAGAAGATGCTTTACAACGAATAGCAGAATCGATTTTCAGGATAGCTGAAGCATACGAGGAACAGAAAAGGTTCGGAGATGCAGCTATTGAATATGAAAGGATTTCTCTGGAATTTCCTGAATCAAAGATTGCAGATATTGCTCTTTTCAATTCAGGATTGGCTTATGAAAAATTGACCGAATGGAGTCATGCAATACTTACTTTTCAGCGTTTAATAAACAAGTACAGCAAATCCCCACTTCTGCCTAAAGCGCAGTTCAGAATTGCAAAAAACTACGAAAAGATGCTTCAATGGGATTATGCTGCTGATGCGTATATCAAAGTTTCACTGGAGTATACCGAATCTGAGCTGGGACCCCTTGCTATGTATAACGCTGGGTTCTGTTTGGAAAATGCAGGAAAGTTAAAAGAAGCGGCTGCTACTTTTGAAAAATTTGCTGTAATGTATTCGCAATCACCGGATGCGCCGGATGTGCTTTTCAAGGCAGGTGAAATATACGGAAAAATCAAAGACTGGCCGAGTGTAACCAGGGTTAATAATATTTTTACCAGCAAATTCGGTTCAGATCAGGACAGGGTTATTCAGGCATTGTGCATGGGTGGCGTTGCTTTATATATGCAGAGTAGGGACACAGAGGCAATAAAGCAGCTTGAAAAAGCAGCTATGACATTTGATAAAATGAAAGAACCCAGTACTGTGAATGCTTATTACGCTGCAAAGGCTGTATACACTATTGGTGAAATTTATCACCAACAGATGTCCAGAATAAGTCTGTCCAGCCAGCACAGTATCTATAGAAAACAACTGGACCAGAAATCCAGTCTACTGGACAGGGCAATAGAATCATACAGCAAAGTAATTAAATTCAATATCTCAGAGTGGACAACCAGATCGATATTTCAGATAGGGCAGATATATGAAGACTTTGGAGTAAGCATTTACCGCCAGCAGCGCCCATCATTTAATTCTCTGGATGAAAGAATGTCACTTGAGCTGGGAATTGCCAAAGCTGTAGAAAAATATTTTGTAGAAAATGCCCTTTACTACCATGAGTTAAATGTTAAGCTGGGAATAAGGGAAGAGATCGATGATAAATATATCGCACAATCAAGGCAGAAACTCACCTTTTTACCATGTATTGCAGGTGATAATTATCTGGCCCTGTTTAATATTGCTACTAATTCTGCGGTAATCAATCCGGAAGGGTTCGCATCGATTGCCAGAACACTGGAAATTCTTCAGAAAGTAGCACCATTTCAAGAAAAAGCGATTGACCTTTATTTAAAATGCCTCGAACTGGGAACAGCATATAATGAAATAAATGAATTTTATAAAAAGGCTGCTTCCAGTATCACAGAACAATCTCTTTTAGTGGGGCAGACCTATGATAAACTGGTAACTATAGCACGTGAAGCTCCGATTCCGCAAAATTTCAGCGATTATGAGCGTTTTGTTTATTTGACAAAATTGCTTAAGCAAATCGAACCTTATGAAGATCAGGCGCTTACTCATTATCTTAAAACCTTAAAAATTGCAGAAGCATACAAAATAGTGGATCAGGGTGTCAATGATGCAAAAGAAAATATTGCCAGATTACTATTCAATAAGGGATGGTGTTATGATTTGTTAGCAACAAGTGCGGGATCAAATCCTCCGATTCCCCAGGGAATAAACCAGGAAGAAAGAGAAGAATTCCAAAAAAGATTCTTGGAGATTGGAAAGAAGTTTCGCTCTCAGGCAATAGAAATTTACAAAACTCTGATGGATTATTCTGCCAAAAAATATGCTTTTGGGCAATATGTCACTCATGCATACATGAGATTATATCAGATATCACCCGCAGAATATGGAGTGGAAGAGATTCAGAAAGTAAAAAAAACAATAGCTGCTGATTCACTATGGGCCTGCTCGATTGATTCAGTAAATTGGATTGAAATGAATTCAAATGATTCCAGTTGGAAAAAAAGAGAGTTAACAAAAGAAACAGACACCGTCATCAAAAAAGAGGGGCTATCATGTAATCTGGCAAATATTAATGAGAATGTTTATTTCAGAAGAATATTTCAGGTTAGTTCTCCATGCAGTACTGAATTTTATATAAGCGCACAAGGGAAGATTTCTGTTTTTATAAATGGAAAAGAGATATCATCCGATACTGTAGAAAAAGGGAATGAAAAAATAAGTAGATGGGAAATAAAGGATGAAATTAAAAATGGTGAAAATATACTGCTCATAGTGGTTAATAAAAATATCTCTGATATCAGCATATATCCGGTATTATATGTATGGGAAAAAAGAAAGCTGATGGTTCCCAGACCACCTGAAGAAGAGAAAAACTGGACATTTGAATCAGGAATGGCTGGCATTTACAAATATCCATATCTGAAAAACTTCAGTATGGATATCACAGGGGTACAGAAATGAACAAAGCAATGGTAATTGTATTGTTATCATTAACGTTTTTTGTGTGGGCCGAGGAAAATAAGGATACATTAGAGATGGAAATTCCGGATTCAACAGTAAAGGAATATAGAATTGAGAAGCCAGGGACAATCACGTTCACTGTGGGAGCTATGATAAAGGGAAAGGTAGAGAAACCTCAGGTGATGATTTTTTTACCCAAAGAAAGGGTTTATTATCAGGAAATTACACTGGAGAGGTCCTTTCAACAGGATTTATTGGAACCACTGCCATTTATACCTCTGGTAAAATGAATTCTAAACAGATGCATCTTATTGAAAATCTGACAAATAGAACGTTATGACAACTTGACCGTTTAGCTGTAGAATGTTAAAATTAAGTGGCTTTATGTATACAAAATAATAAATACCTGAATCGTCCGATTTAGCCAAAATAATGTTTCAAAGCAGAAAAATTCCGCAAATACTGCGTTAAGGAATAAAAAGGGGGATTATAGATGGAACAAATAAGCCGTTTCTTTCAGGAGGGTGGAGTATGGATGTACCCTCTGGTGGTGGTTTCTGTTTTTGCCTTTGCTGTAATGATGGAGAGGTTTTTTTATTACTATATACATTGCAGAATAAATGCCAAGGCACTGTTAACTCAGATCACTCGTCATGTTCGTAACGGCGATGTGGAAAAAGCTCGTCAGATCTGTGCAAAAACCAAATGTCCTCTATCAGTAATTCTGGAATCAGCACTTTGGCATTACCAACAACAGGAACCTGATCAGGAAATTCAGAATGCTATCGATGAGGTTGCATTAAGAGAACTTCCCAGAATTCAGAGGCGGACTCATTATCTGTCATTATTTGCCAATATTGCCACACTTCTTGGATTACTGGGAACAATCTTTGGTCTTCAGGATGCTTTTGGTGCACTCACCGCAGCAGACCCCTCTCAAAAAGCTTCGGTTTTAGCAAGAGGGATCGCCATTGCCATGAATACTACTGCCTTGGGTTTATTGGTGGCCATTCCCTGCATGATTGCTTTCTCGGTACTGGGTGCTAAAGCAAACACGATTATCGAGGAGATCGATGAGAGCTCAGTAAGGTTGTTGAACTTTCTGTACTCTCAAAGAAAGATATAAAGAGAGATGTAATTATGCAAAAGAAAGAACAGGAAAAACAGAAAGAATTAAAGAAGGCGTTTCCTGCCACAAAACGAGTCAATAAATCTATAAGTAAAGATATAGAACCTATAGACCTGGATGTGACACCGGTGATGAATCTGTTCATGGTTTTAATTCCCTTTCTGGTTTCTATGGCAGTATTTACTCATCTGGCAGTAGTAGATTTTTCTCTTCCTCCTTCGAATATCTCATCTGATGAAATACCGGAGACAAAAGAGCTGGACATTTCCATAGTTATTACATCTGAGGGGTTTAGGGTAGTTGGGACCGCAAAGAAACTGGATATTATTCCGAAAGTACAAAACCAGTATCAGTTTGAACAGTTAAGGGCATTACTCAAGGCTGTAAAATTCGAATATCCATCTCAGAAAAGTGTTGTTCTGGTGATAGAGGCAGATGTGATTTATGATGACATTATAAAATTTATGGATATTTGCCGGGAATCACAATTTCCGGATGTTGGTTTGTCTGGAGATATAGGATGAATTTGAAAATCAATACAAGGAAGATAAAGGGGTTTCCTGTTTTTGAAATCAAAGGTGAGATTACAAAGAAAAGTCTGGGCAAAATTACCAATAAGCTTGAAGCTATTAAAAAGAAAAAGTGCCAGGTAGTGATATTTGATATGTCCGGCACCAAATTTATCGACAGTTGTGGATTGGGGGTTTTTGTACATTTCTGGCGTGAGATGACAGAGCAGAAAAAGAAGCTGATATTTTTCAGACCTGTGGGTTTTGTTAAGCAGCTTCTGGCAGAAACCAGCTTATCCAGAATTTTCAGGATAGTTGATTCCGAAGAGGAAATATGAGCTTTCCTGCATCTAAATCACCTTTAAAACAGCTTAGAAAAACCAGGGGTAAGAAGGAGATAAAAAGCTTCAAACCTCAGTTGACATCACTAGTAGATGTAATGACCATACTGCTTATTTATCTGCTAAAAAGCTTTTCCTCAGAAGGCGAGATAGTAACTGTTCAAAAAGACCTTCAACTTCCGGAATCATCGGCCCAGAAACGGCCTGAACTGAATGTTAATATCATTGTAAATACCAGATATATAATGGTGGAAAACCGGAAAATAGCAGATGTAGAGCAGGTAATGTCGTCTGATGATCTGGTTATTCCTGAACTCAATGATTGGCTACGCGCCAGACGTGAAGCAACTGAATTGATAAGCCAGTATTCAAATACCACTACATTTAAAGGTGATGTGACTATTCAGGGCGATAAAAGAATCCGTTTTTGTTTACTGAAAAAGATAATGTATACCTGCGGTCAACAGGGATATAACAACTTCTCACTGGCTGTTCGTAAACGTGGAGAATAGCAGTGGATAATGAGAACAGAATTATTGTGGTGGCCTCAAGTGCCCGGATGGTAATTGACCGCTCTATTCTAAGGGATGTTCGGGGAGGAATTTGTAATAAACTTGATTTACGATTTGCATTGATTTTGCTGGTTTCAATTTTTTTTCACGGAGGGATAATATTTCTGGCACTCAGCATTAAAATAAAACCTGCTGAAGAAATAGTGATAGAAAAGGTCCCTGAAAGGTTTGTTAAATTGATAATTGACAAACCGATGCCAAAGAAAGAGATAAGGGAAAACTCGAATTTATTTAAGGACCAAAAAATTGTAATTGGTACAAAAACAGCTACTGTTACCGGATCGGCGGCTGCAATTGCCAAAAGAGCTGAAATAAAAAAACAGGTAGAGCAAAAAGTAGCAAATGTAGAAAACAAGGTAAGAACGGTGGGGGTATTGGGTATGCTCACCGGAGTGGGGTCTACAGCAAAAGGGCCTGCGGTAGTTGATGTATTGGGGACAATGAAGGATAAAGGTGATAAGTTTAAGGGACTGGATGAGGTATTGTCGAATATGAGCGGACTAAAAAAAAATCAACCAATAGAAATTCTTGATCGCAAATTGATAAAAAGTAAAGATATTTCTGTGTCTTATAAAGAGGAAATAGATAATCTGATTGCGGGCGTAGGAGAGGTAAAAAGCTATGAACTGGCCAAGAAAGGCGATTTTGTGATTCAGCGGCCTGAAAGTATAGAAGGTGCAGCCTCCAATGATTCCAAAAGAGATCCACAGGCCATAAATGAAGTAGTGACATCTCATCGGGCCAGTATTAAAATGAGTTATGATAAATATCTCAAAAGAGATCCCAATCTTAAAGGAAAAATTACCCTCAGGATTACCATCTCCGCATCAGGAGCAGTGAGTTCGGTAATTATAGTGGTAAACACAACCGGAAATAAGGAATTTGCTGATGAAGTTGTACGTAAAGTGAAAATGTGGCAGTTTGAACCAGTTACAGATGGAGATGTAACGGTTTCTTATCCGTTTGTATTTACACCAGCAACATAAGGGATATTAATAGTAGAGGCAGAAAAACCATGAAGAAAAACAGAAGAATTGCAATATATCTAATGGCGGTATGTGCGATTGCAAATGCAGGGATAATCAGAAGCGGGAACGTTCTGGATATTCAGATTGTTGACCATCCAGAATTATCAGGCAGATATGTAGTTAACAATGAAGGTAAAATCGATTACCCGCTGATTGCAGATGAAAAAATTACCGATATAAGTACCACTGAATTAACCAATGAACTGACTTTCAAACTGGCCAAAAATTATGACAATCCGCTGGTGCTTATTTCGATTGTAGAAAAACCTGAAATTGAGATTACAGTACTGGGTGAAGTATTAAAACCAGGTGTAGTGAAGATCACTCAGGGGGCTTCTGTTCAGGAAGCAATCATGAATGCTGGAGGACCGGTAGATAAAAGCGCGGATCTAACAAATATAAAGATTGTTCATAAAAACCGTCCGACTGTGCCAGAAATATTTAATTTTCAACAGTTTCTTAAAGATGGAGATATGGAAAATATGCCCCAGTTGGCAGCCGATGATATTGTGATTGTTATGACAAAAAAGCGAAATAACAATGCAAAGGTAATCGGAGCAGTTCAGAAGCCAGGAAGCTTTGAATTAACAGACACGTTAAACATATTCGAAATTATTTATATGGCTGGAGGACCGGTAGAGAAAGCGGATTTTACACGTATAAGAAGGCTGTCCTCAAGTACAGGAGACAGAGTCGATGAAGAAATAATTGACCTGCAGTCTTATATCGACCAGGGAAAAATGGACAAGATACCTAAAGTTAATTCTGGTGATGTAATAATTGTCTATTCTAAATGGCTTGACTGGAAAACCATGCTGGCTGTGCTTAATAATATCCTGTTAATTATCGTAACAATTCAGGCATTTGCCGGAGTATTCAAATGAGCCCCTCAGAGATGCAAAGCAGAAATACGGAAAGAAATATCATAGATTATTTACGGATTATATCTCGCAGGAAATGGAGCATACTGCTTTTTTTTATCAGTACACTGCTTTCAACATTCTATTTTGTGGAAAAAATAGAGGATAATTATGAGTCATATTCAACAATTGTAATTGAGGAACCCAGTAACACTTACCTAAATCAGCCTATGATGACAAATACAAGATCACTGAGTTTTTATGAGGGAATTCTCAGCAGTCGCTCCTTTCTGGAATCAGTACTTGATTCCATTGGGATGGAAATGTTCCAGGCAGCCTTTACAAAAATGAGCAGGGAGGAAGCAATTCAATATATTCATCAGAGTATTTCCTTGCGAAAGACAATTTATACCTCATTTCTAAAGCTCAATGTCCGTACGAATTCAAGTGATTTAGCCTATCTGATAGCTACCAGAGGAACTGAAATATTCAGGGATCGATGCCAGGAAGTAGCCAGTGAAGAATCGCGAAGAGCATTGCTTGAAATCGATAAACAACTTAATCTGATCAGGAAAAATCTCGAACAGGCTGAACAGGATTACCGTCATTTCAGTGAAAAGGCAGGACAGATCCAGGAAGGGACTACCTGGGAACTGAAAGCTTTACAGGATAGTTCCTCTGTAGTACTGGCCCAACTGGGAGTAAAGGAGGCGAATCTGGATGCAGAGAAAAAATTGCTGCTACAGATGGAAAGTAAGATCACTCCAGCTAAAGAGTTGAAATCATCAGAGTATATGGAACTTAGGAATAAACTTAATGAACTGGAAAAAGAAAAACTTCGCCTTGAGGGGCTTGGAATAAAGCTTACAGGTATTTCAACCATAGACAGAGAAATTAAGGAAACAGAGAGACAATTGCTGGAATATAAAAAAAACAGTAGTACAGTGATTGATCCGGCAACAATGCGTCAATGGCAGGAGATAAGAAAATCTGTGATTGCCAAAGAGTCTGAACTTGAACTTTCCAAAAGAAGACTTGAAGCTTACGACAGAGCCATTAAGGCTTACAAAAACAGAAATCCCGATATCATGTCAAAGTCTCTGGAACTGTTGCGGTTGAAAAGATCCAAAGAAGTATATGAAAATATCTATTCTATACTTCTGGAAAAAGCTGAAGAACAGAGAATAAGGAGTGCATCGAATACTGCTGGTATAAAAATTGTGGATATGCCGGTCCTACCAGATAAACCAATCCCAAAAAATGTAATAAGATTTTATCTTTTGGGGGCATTCCTGGGGTTGGCTCTGGGAATTGCACTGGCTTTTTTTATCGAATTTAATGACACTACAATTAAATCAAACGAGGACATCGAAAAATATTTATTACTGCCGGTTATGGGAACTATACCTCATATTACTCATGACAAAAAAGCAGATGTCAAGATTCGCAGAAAAAGTGGCAAAAAAAACAAAAAATCATCTCTACTGCAATATCCCAAACAGGTTTTTAACTTTGGAGGAGATGACTCGGTTATAACCGAGTCATACCGTTCGCTAAGGACCAATCTGACATTTGTAAGTCCGGACAAGCCTCTTAAAGCAATCGTGTTGACTTCTGCTGGCCCATCCGAAGGTAAATCTCTAACAATTTCCAACCTGGCTACAGCATACGCCCAGATGGGGAAAAAAACATTGCTGGTTGATGCTGATTTACGCAGACCGGTAATTCACCATATTTTTAGTTGTAAAAGAGAACCTGGGTTTACAGATCTGTTTGTTGAAAAATCCGATTTCAATCATACGGTTCATCCCACTGATAAGGAAAACCTGTATATCCTGCCAGCAGGTGTTTTTACCCCCAATCCGGCAGAGCTGATCGGCTCAAACAGAATGACTCAGATTATAGAAAAATTAAAAGAGACTTTTGATATCATATTTTTCGACTCACCCCCTATCGTTGCTGTAACCGATTCTACACTTCTGGGTACCAAAACCGATGGTGTACTGGTTATTATAAAATCAAATCATACTGAACGGGAAATAGCATTAAGGGCAATTAATATCCTGAAAAATGTGAATGTAAGGATCCTAGGTACAGTTCTCAATGATATAGATCTGACCCACAGGTATTCAAGTTATGGATACTACAAATATTACTACCATTATTACAAAACAAAAAAAGGATGATAATGAGAGGAGCTCAACAGTATGCGGGTATCGATGTAGTAATAGCTACATATAATAGATCCGGTGCTGTCGATAAAATGATAAACAGTTTACTTAAGCAATGTCATTCTGATGATTCCATTTATATTGTTTATCAAGATATACGCCAGATGAGAGATTATGGAAATCCTAAGATAAAAACCCTTCTTTCGTTACCACCAAATCTGCCAAAAGCAAGAAATATCGGTATGAGGGCCGGAGTTAATCCAATAATACTCTTTGTGGATGACGATGTGATTCCTGATGAAAATCTTTTAAGTTATCATCGTATTTGCTATAATAATCAATCGATAGCAGCAGTGGCTGGTTATGTGGATGATCCGCTGTTTGATAGAAACAATAAATTTCCATCTGTTTTTGACCCATTTACAGGTAAATTGACACAAAATTTTTCGGTTCTAAAGAGTCAGTTTACCATCAGTGTCATGGGGGCCAACATGTCTTTTAGAAGAGAGGAACTGAATAGAATAGGTGGATTTGATCCTTGCTTCAAAAGAAACGCATTATGGGAGGAGGTCGATTGTGCCTTCAGATTGCTCAAGAATAACCTTAAAATATGGTATTGTGCAGATGCTAAGGTTACTCATTTAAGAAACAGTATAGGCGGATGCAGAGAAGATGGAAAGAGCAGGTATATTTATCACAGTTACGCAAATATGGCTTATTTTTATTGCAAATATATATCAGTTAAATATCTGAAATCATGGTTCACATACTGGATATACCGTCTGGAATATGAAACAAGGATCAAAGCCGGTAAAAGGCCAAAGATTATATCTCATGATCTCTTTTGTATCATTGCTGCTGTTTGCGGTGTATTATCAGGAATCTGCAGGTATCATATACATGGAAAACATATAGGGTTACCATCGAAGATCTATTCCGATTTCAGGACTGCAAAATGAAAATTTTATGGCTTTTTCCTGAAAATAGAAGATGCGGAATATCTATCTATTCTAATGATTACATAAAGGAATTAAAGAGTAAGTGTGAAATAATTAGTAAAGACATATCGTCTGTTACAGATGATACTGAGGCATTATTAACAGGGAACGATTATGCTGATCTGGTGCATATTCAATACGAAACTTCATTCTTCATGAAAAAAAGGAGAGATTTTTATTTCAGGCTCTTGTCAAAAATAAAAGTACCGATCATAGTTACTCTTCATGAGGTATATGAGGAATTTCCCCAGGTATTCCCCAGGAGTAAAATCAGCGGACATGGACCATTGTTATTTATTAAACAGATTGTTTACGACTATAGGCATCCGGTGCAGACCGCCTATTTAAAACATTGCAGAAGAAGTTTTGGGGCTAATCTGATTCTGGTTCATCACAGATATCATAAAGAGATACTTATGAAAAAAGGAATTAAACCAGAGCTGATTGAAATACTTCAGTTTCCAGTTAAAAAAAGTGCAAATGAGGTAAACTTTAAATGGAAAGCAGGGAAACCGATCATTCTGGGTTCGACCGGCTTTATTAACCCCGGATATGATTACCAGCTGTTATTTTCGCTACTGAAAAAAATAGAATTTGACTGGAAATTTGTATGGATAGGTGGATTAAGGAATAGTGAACATGAACGAATACTGGAAAATCTTAAACAGATGATAATAAAAATGGAATGGCAGGACCGGTTTATAATTACCGGATGGGTTTCGGAAGAAAAGCAGAATGAGCTTTTGGAAAAACTGGACATCTATTTGTCTCTTTTCAAGCATAGAAGTTCTTCGGCTACTGTTTCCAGAGCTATTGGTGCATTAAAACCTGTAATCGCCACAGAGATACCAATGATAAAAGAACTGAATGAATGTGCTGATGAAAGTCCGGTCCTTGCAGTAAAAAATGAACCAGAATCGGTTATAGGAGCTATAAAAAAAATAATGGAAGACAGTAGGTTCAGAGAGAATCTTCTCTGGAAGGTCAAAAGATATTCGGAAAACCGATATTTTTCCAACATGGCAGAGAAGCTTCTGTTAATTTATGGGAGAATTACCAGATGAGAATCCTGTGGGATTTCCGATTATTCTCTCTTGGATACCGGGAAAGGGGAGTTGGTGCTTATACTCTTTCAGTAGCAGGGGCACTCTCTGATATGGAAATAACATCTGAAATTTTCATATTGGGTGATAAAAACAGTGTGCCTGTGTTAAATGGACTGAAAAAGGTAAGATGGATCGAATACCAGTGTCGCAATTGGAAACAGGACCTGATAAAAATACCTCTAATTATAAAACGTTATGAAATAGACATTTTTCACTACTGGATAGCGCTGGGACCATTATGGGAAATTGGTCTGGGGTTATTTCATCCGTGCACAACAGTGGCCACAATCTATGATCTGGGTATTGAAAACTGGGATGTACCCTTCCTTAAATCGGTAAAGAAGAGCCGGTATTGGCAGATTCAAAAAAAGCTGATACGTTCTATGGATAAAATTATCTGCATATCAAAGACAACTTCCAGAGACGTTGAAAAGATGTTCCCCTCTCTTTCTCCCAAAATAGAAGTTATTTATCCGGTGTTTGCATCCAATAAAAAAAGAAATGAGGGTGAAAGACAGAAATATTTTATAACTCTGGGTGGGAGTGTCCATAAAAATGCCGCCAGAGTAGTGAAAGCGTTTGATCTTTTCAGAAAGAAAATGCCGGATTATCAATTGAAAATACTGGGCCGGGTGGATAAGAATGAGGAGGATCTTTGGCAGGTTCCACCAAATGTTACCTTTGAGAATTCGATGGATAAGTACAAAGAACATCTTGAAAACTGCTCAGGACTTATCTTCTGTTCACTATATGAAGGGCTGGGGTTACCTCCGGTAGAGGGAATGAAATATGGATGTCCTCTTTTGCTTTCTGATATCGAACCTCTTCATGAGACTTGTCATGATGCAGCAGTTTATGTTTGTCCATTGGATGCGGAAGAAATCGCAGAAGGAATGATGAAGTTGGTACTGAATAACCGATTATGGTCTTTACGGTCATTTCAGGGTGCATCTGCTTATGAATTAAAAGTTAGAAATACAGGTACCAGATTAATGGAAATTTACAATAAATTATGAAAAAAAAGGTAAAAATCATATATTCAATTATAATCCCAACATTTAACCGGGCCGATTACCTGGAAAAGAGCTGCAAGGCAATCAATGAGCAGATACGGAATAAACAGGACGTTGAAGTAATAGTGGTGGATGATGGTTCAGAAGAAAGAATTGCATCTCGCAATCGGGAAATAACCGGAATAAACGGATTTATTTACATTTATCAGAAAAACAGAGGCGTAACATTTGCCAGAAACACAGGTATAGACAGAAGCGAGGGAGAATGGATCATATTCCTGGATGATGACGTTTTGATAGAAGATAACTGGTTTAGCAAAATAACAGATTCATTATCAAAGCTGAGTGAATCGGTGGTGGGAGCAGAAGGGAAGGTGGAAGGCTCCGGTGATGGTTTGTGGGACAGGGAGGTACAGAATCTTGATGGGGGAGCATTTCTTACCTGCCATCTGGCAGTGAGAAAAGAGATCCTGATTGAGCTATCTGGATTTGACACCACATTTGAAAAAGATCTGCCCTGTTGTGAAGATCATGAAATGGCTGCCAGGCTGTTAAAAAAAGGAAAAGTGGTTTTTATGCCTGATGTAAAAGTGACTCATCTTCCCAGGAAAGTTAAGTTGTTCAGATATATTTTACAAGCTCCCAAAAGAATCAGAAGCTTGTTGAAAGCTGATCTCTATTTCTATACCAAACATCCGGATCAGTACCGTTTCTTTCGTCATGCAGATACTTTCTGGGGCACTTATATATCGGTACTGTTCAAAAATGTTTTCAAGACTTTTAAGCGACGCGACTTCAGAAGAATAACAGCCAACCCTTTACAATCGATTACTCTTCTGATAGCCTCTTTGATTGAACAGATATGTGCATGGGTAGTAATGGCAGAACTTCTGTTAATTTACTGTAAGAGTAAGCCAGAGAAAAAGGATTATGTATGAAAATCTGGTTTGCGGCATCAGTAGCTCAATCTTCTTTTGGTGGCGTATATCGATCGATAATGCAACTTAGCCGATATCTCATGAATGCGGGAATGCAGGTGGAAGTAATTTTCGCATCAAAAAAAGGAGACAATTACCTGAAATTTTCCATCTGCCTGGCCCTAAAATTACTGAAAAATCTGTCTGATCCACCGGACTGGATTATTGCCCGTTCATCTGACAGCGTTTTTTGTGCAATACTGATAAGAATATTTTCATTAAAAACCAGAATAGCACTTCATAATCATGGATGGGAGGAGAAAGCATACCAGACAGAGAAAAGGCTTCCAAAAAGGATAATTACCAATCCTACTGGCTGGAAAGCTCATCTTGTGAGATTTCCGTTATTAAAAGCAAATCTGTTTCTGTCGGATATTTGTATATGTGGCACAATTGAAGAAGCTAGATGGATAGAAGCCAGATACCACTTAACGGTTGAAAAGCTGAGGATAATTCCTAACGGAGTTGAGGTACCTCAGAAACCATACTGGCCCCAGCAGGAAAAGTTTCCACTTAAATTCTTGTCAATAGGTGGATTTACCTGGAAAAAAAACCTGGAATACAGTCTTCAATTATTCAGAAAAGTATTAAGTGAAAAGTCAGATGCACAACTGATTCTGACAGGTACAGGAAAAATAACAAATGAGAAAAGACAGCTGCTGGATTTCCCGGAAGGATCATTGACAATAATAGAAAAAGAATCACCGGAAAACATGGTTAAATGGTATGAAACCTGTCCTTTTTTAATCTCTGCATCCCGTTACGAGGGAGGAAGAGCATTTTGCATACTTGAGGCTATGGCCAAGGGGTGCGTGGTTTTTGCAACCGGTATACCGTCTACAAAAGAGATTATTAAAGATAAGCAAAATGGGATTTTACTTAATGGAAACAGTTCGGAAACGGATGTTTCAAACATATTGGAATTATATAAGAATATTGAACAGATAAAAAGGATTGGAATGTGTGCCTGGAAATATGCGAAAAGAAACAGAATCGAGCGTCAGGTAAAGAGATTAATAAGAGTGCTACAGGTATAAAATTGGGAATGATGAATGGCCAAAGAATACTGAAAGGATAACAAACCCCAGCAATTAAAAAAGTGAATCAGCAGGTTAAAATTCAATTCCAATCTGGTTTTATCGACGGATTGTGGAAAAGGGCATTCCATTGTTAATTTTTTAATTTTAAGAATAGCTCCATAATCTTTGTTGAAGTAATTATGGATAATGTTAATAGTTTCTGGCAAGCTACCTTGTTAAAAAATTCCCTCATCTCCCTTTCTAAGGAGTACGCTTTTATAAGGGGATATTCTAAACCCACTCACCCAGAAAAAGGTATAGAGAAACTATTCAGGTTATTATCTCAGGGACTAAATCGACTAACAATGGTTTTAAATGTAAATACCTTGTAGTTTTACGCTTGTTATCTATATCGGTATATACTTTCCGGATCTGTTCAGGAGTCAAGCCTGTTACAGCAGAAACTTCTGTTTCAGGTATATTGTTGTTTTTCGCATACATACAAAGATCAAGTTTATCATAAGATAACTGAAAATAGAACTCATCCTGACTCTGTGCAAGAGAATAGGTATCGGTTGTCGGTGGCCTGGACCTGATTTCACGAGGTACTCCCAGATATTCTGCGAGCTGATAGACCTGTGTTTTATAAAGATGAGCGATAGGCTTTATATCTGCGGCGCCATCACCCAGTTTTACAAAAAATCCCTGATCAAATTCCAGTCGGTTGGGTGTGCCTGCTACTGCAAAATTGAGTCGGTCAGCATGATAGTATTCCAGCATTTTTCGGACCCGCTGTTTGAAATTGGTTGCAGCCACAATACCCAGATAGGTATTGAGATCCAGTCGTTTTCGGATTTGTTTGCCATCAGGGGATTGTGCAACAATAGAAAAGAGAGAATATCCACTTTTCTCCATGATATTTGGAAGTACGATTTTAGATTTCCAATCTTCAGTGTAATCAGGAATAACATTTCGGACAGTCTGGGCATAGCGGCTATAGAAACCCAGAGCCTTGAGAATACCGGTTATGTCTTCATGCTGGCACTGTACACCAAAGTGAGAGGCGAGTAAACCACTTAAATGCAGCGTTTCTTCCGCGGAATGTTGCTCTGGCATCTGCAGGGCAAAGACCCGCTCTTTTCCCAGAGCTCTAACGGCCAGAGCAAGAGTTACACTGCTGTCTATCCCTCCGCTGATTCCTACTACCAATCCTCTGCGTTTCAGATCAGTTGAAAGAAATAAGTTAATTCTTGCACAAATTTTATTTGTTTCTTTTTCACAATCCAAGATCAGCGCATCTTTTGAAAAAGATGAATTAGTTGTCATTGGTACTCCTTTTCTGTATTTAAGAAAGTGAAAAACGTCTGATCAGAAACAAGATTGCAAAATGTGAACCCTGAAAAAATTTCGTGCTGCCCTTAGTTCACCTTTGGGGGTTAGGAGGCATCACTCCTCAATTTTTCCTTCATTATCTTCCCGGATTCATTTTTGGGAAGTTCTTTCTGAAAAGAGTAAAGAGTAGGAATTTTATAAGCTGATATTAAAGAAGAGAGTTCTTTTTTTATTTGAGAGACATCGGGAGTGTGCTGGGTTTTAGGGACTATGAAAGCTTTAATTGCTTCTCCTAAAATGGAGTCAGGGACTCCGATCACGGCGGCTTCACTGATATAAGGTAAATTAAGCAGAGCATCTTCCACCTCTTTTGCGCTGACCCGGTTTCCTCCCACCTTGATCATATCTTTAATGCGCCCTACTACATAAATATATCCGTCTTCATCGGTTTTTCCCAGATCACCGGTAAAATAAAAGCCATTTCTTAGAACAGCGGCGCTGCTTTGCGGGTCTTTCCAATAGCCTAACATTATATTGCTTCCTCTGGCGGCAATTTCTCCTACATGTCCAGCAGGGAGAGCTCTTCCATTCTCATCTGCAATGATTACCTCTACATTGGGTATGGCTTTTCCGATGGAACCAAGTTTTACAGAAAGCATCTCTGGTTCCAGATAAGTTAGCCTGGGTGCGGCTTCAGTGGTTCCGTACATGACATAAAGCTTTGCAGGGGCAAATGTTTCTGCTACCTGAAGCTGAATTGAAGGAGGCATGGAACCGCCTGCCTGGGTGACATATCTGAGTGACTCCAGTTTACATTGTCTAATAATGGACTTGTTAAGCAGAATCATATAAGTGGATGGGACTCCAGCAAACCCGGTTACCTGCATTTTTCTCATAGTCTCAATAACCAGGTTGGGAAAAATGAAACGGTTGTCTATGATCACTGAACCACCGCAAAAAAAATGGGTAGTCAAAAGAGAATTTCCATAGATGTAGTAAAAAGGTAAGACCACCATGATTCTGTCTTCAGAAGTCAGTTTTAAATATTTGGATATGGAGATGGTGTTATCACTGAGATTCTGATGACTTAGCATGACTCCCTTGGGATTTCCGGTACTGCCGGAGGTGTATACAATCGATGCTAGATCGAGACTGATTGTCGAAACATCAGGCCGTTCTGGTTTCTCAGATTTTAGGATATCCTCCATTGAATAGGCAGCCCTGGGTGGGTCAACTAGAGAAGTATCACTTATTATAAATTTAACTGAGGGAGTATGGGAGAGAATAGAAAGTAGAGCTGAAAACTGGTTGCTGACAATGATGGCAGAAGATTCTGAATTGTTTAAATAGAAAAGCAGATTATCGGAAGTTACTTCATTATTGATAGCTACCACTACTGCACCGGCTTTCAAAATACCAAAATAACTGATAATGTATTTAATGGAGTTTTCCATAAGTAAGCTTATTCTATCTCCCCGTGAAATCCCGTTTTTTATCAGAAAATTGGCAATTCTGTTTGCATTCTGCTCAATATCCATAAATGATACCCATACATCTTTATGCCATACAGCCCCTTTTTGAGGATACTTTTCTGCGCTGTTTTCCAGAAAATGATGCAACAGCATTTTATTCTCCTTTAGTATATTAATTTAAAATTACAAATGAATATGTTTTCTTAACACAGGTCCAAAGACAGCAGTTAATCGCAGAGGCAGCTTTCTCCATATCTTTATAAAAGATTCTTCTTTTGCAGAAATATCTCCAGATAAACCAATATTCGAACCATATCTGTACCAGTACAATTGTTGGATAGATGCACCCCATTGGGCTTTAAATCTATATGTACCTTCATTAGGGGTGGATCTGCCGAAATCAAAAACCCGGTAGCCGTTGTTTATGGCAAATTTGAGCATTTCCCAGTACAGAAGCATATTTGGTGCTGATTTCTGATAAGTCCTCTTAAAAGATGCCCAGGGGTTAACCAGCATATTATTGATAGAGCAGACAAGAGAACAGGCAACAGGCGTATTCAAATGGTAAACCACAAAAAGGTAACTGTTCCCTGGATAACATGTCAGCATGTTTTTTATTATTTGTTTTGAGTGTACAGGTGATCCCAGATCTCTCATGTTAAACAAAAACACTTCATAAAAGTCATCGATCAGTTCCACGCCCCCAATCAGACAGGTGCATCCGTCCTTTTGTGGTTTACGGATTTGACTTCGCAATTTGGCGGGAAAAGAGGAAAAGAGTGTATCTGCAGAATCTGGTAGATTCAGAAACATTCTGACCTTGGTAGTTTTTACGGAAGTGTTGGCGGTAAAAGCAGTTGTTTTGTTGAAAAAAGGCTGTATTGAAACCTGCCGTAGTTCAATATTTTTGCATTTCAAATTTATCATCAGTTCTTCTGTCTTTTGAAAAAGTAACTGAGATATTTCAGGGGAATCGGCAAGAATTCCCCCATAGTCACAGAATGGCAGAGAAACCAGCTCTTTACCAAAAAACAGGCTTCGAATAAAAAACAGGGGCAAAATTCCCCTGATTTGCGAGTTTTCATCGATAGCCTGAAAATAGAAACTTTTATGACCATAGGTTTTTTCCACAACAGATCGGAAAAAAGAAAGGTGGTATAGATTAGCATGGGGATGGGCTTTAACGAAGGAATCCCATTTCTTACTGTCTTGCTGGGAGTAGGGAATGATTCGGACCATGTTTTACACCCATCAGGTAGAGAAAGGTTTGAAGCATGCGATTTATGAAATAAGAAAAAAGAGAAAACGGAAAAATATGGAATATCGAAAAACAGATAAGATCTGAACCTCTTAATCTGTTAATGCAATTTGTTTTCCAATTCCATTATCATTTCACAGAATTAAGGAATTGACAAAAAGAGCGTGGATGAAGTTTTGAGATCAGAGGTAAACTGATGTTTTTTGGCCAAATTACGCCAAAGGAAAAGTCTTTCTAAATAAGGGGAATCTTTGCCATCAATTTCTTGATGTTAGAAGAAGGACTAAATAAAAAATGCAAAACAAACAATTTTTAATTAATCTCAGAATAGCTGATTTTACAAAGAGGATTAAAGCTAAACTTGCCTTTATATAGTTTATGAATTTCAATAAAAGTGTTTCTGTTTTCTAATGCTATTTTGAGCCTTTCAAGGCGTATAGTAAAATTTGGCTGATAGGGGTTATCTATAATTGAATCGTCTCTAGTGAATTCCTTATGGTAGAATTCTGTTCTTCCGGTTTCCAGATAAATCAGAATGATTTTTCTCAAAATTTTTGCGGGTACATTTTTAATTAGTTCAATACCGTTTAACAGCATGGTTTCATTTTTACGATTATAGGTGAAATTGTTATTCCCTGAGACCAGCAGAATCAGTTTGTTGTGCAGTTCTTTGATCTCGGACCATTGGCGATCATTGAAGTTAACGATATCGTCAATAAGAGAATCCAGAAAATTGCTGGGACTATGATCGTGTTTAAGATAACGAAATCCAAAGAGAAGTTTTGGTGCTCCATAGGCGCATCCATTATGAAGAACTACTCTTTTGCGTTTGGGACAGAAATAATCGGAGTACATTACCCAAAATGATGTATTACTATTTTCAAAAATATTGGACTTAATACTTTTAATTGCACAGAAAGTATCTGGAGAGGTTTTTTTTGCGTATGGTCGGCCATTAATATAAAGCAAATCATTTTCTATTGAAACATTCTGCACTATATCGGAGATTTCTCTGCGATCTGCTACCATAAACTGGTGTTCGTAACGGGGCATACCGAAGCATTCCGGGATATTTCTGATTATTGATAAAAACAGCATCCCCAGATCAACTTTAGACATTTGCTTATTGAGGTCGATCCCTGAACTGAGTGTGGAGTTATAATTTATCGAGAGTATACTGGTATTCCAGTCATTTTCTGAAGTGTGTAATACGACTTCACTCTTGAAGATTGGCAGAAAAATGGACAGATAATGATTTATGAGGTATACAATAAGCTCTCTCAAGTCCGGTGCAGTGAAGAACAATTTAAAGACCGATTTGCTCATGGACAACCAGTTTCTAGGAGAAACCAGTAAGCCCTTATTAACTTTGTTAAAAGAGTTCTCCAAGAATTCAGGAAAACTTGTGCCGTTTTGAATTAAAAAGTCTTCAATATCATTGAACACAGAAAATGCGTATTCGGTAGAGTACCAAGAGCGTCCTTTAAGAAGTTCCGTAAAAGCGTTGGATTCATTTTCCGGGCTTATGTGGGGCAAAGGATGTTCTTTCCAGAATCGTCTTACTTTATCCGGGGCAAAACTTAAGAGCATTCCGGCGTATAAAACCTTCAGAATATCATAGCGTATTTCAGACTTAGAAATGTGATCGGGAGAAGATATGACATTGTCACAGCTGCTGTAACCGGAATTGGTATACATTTAAAAATCAGTCAACTTCCTACGGTTCTGCTAACAATTCAAAAAAGAACTACCTCAAATTGTCCAATAGAACAATTCACAATCTACAATAAAATTCTGATAGTGTCCATAAGAATATTTATCACAAATTCAATGAATTATGCAGATAAAAATTGTCATAACAAATGTTTAACAATTAATAATACATTTTTCACATAATTTTGAATTTATAGTCTATCGGACAAATTTGGACTAAAATAGTTAAATTATTATACAGGGGAAAGTATGAAGTTAAAATTTTAAAATAATCAAGCTTACTGTTTGACAGTGCACTTACACAGTTTTATCTTTAGAAAACTTTTATATACCAATAAGAGGTTTGATTAATAATTATTCATTGAATTTATCACAGAATCGATACATATCACGGGCAAAGCATTTCAGATAAGTATCACTTATTATTATCTAACCTGAAAACTATCGTGCTCATCTATACTGCAAGGAAGGCATAGATGTCAGATATCGTAGATGTTGGTTCTGAAAATAAAAATATTGGTAATGCAATAACCACAATTGGCGAAAGATTGAAATATATCTATTGTGGAACTTTAAAAGAGCTTTCGTCGGAAGGGGCATTTCCGTTTTGGATTTATGTATTTAACACTCATTTCAAGGAAAAATTTACTGAAAAACAGTTTTTTGATGCATTGTGGAATGGTTCCCTGGAACCACCCTTTTATATTGTATTTTCAATTTTAAACCAGCTTGAGTTTTATCTGATTGAACACAGAGTTGATCCTGTTCAGTTTGTCCAAAAAACATTGCCCTCACTTTCCAATGGTCTGATAATTTCTTCCGAACGGGTTCTTTTATTAAGTAATTCATATCTGGCTGATTTTTTCGATTCCAAAGATCTTCATGGAACAATTCTGAAAGTATTCAGCAATCTTGCACTTTCCTCTGAAATTCAAAGAGAAACCTGTCACCGGCTTCTTCATCACAAAATCGAGGGCAATCACGGAAAAGCCTTAATGATGTACCATTTTTTCGGGCAACCGCCAAATTCTGAGCGCTTTCCAGCATACGATTTTGAGCTTTGGACTGGTTCACAGATTCAATCAGTTGTGGGTTTTTTCAATATACCGCCTTTTGATGAACTGAATATGCTGGCTGATTATCGGCTTATTTCCGAAATCGCTCCTGATTGTGAGATTGATTTTAAAAATGGTCAAATGTTTCTGGATGGTCAGTACTATGCAAGAGAAGTCCAGCTGTATCAGAAATTTGCTGATTATCAAACCGAACTTGAGGAAGCCGGAATTCCCGACTGCTCTGTTATGCTTGCTGAAAAAAATTATTTCTGTCCTTTGCGTAAAAGAACAGTTATACATAAAGACTGTGTATATGGTGCACCATTATTTCTTTACCAACTTATATATAACCATCAGTTTAAGCGTCCCCACAATTTTCTTTCATTGGTCATTTCCGCACTTCAGGAGCAGCGTTCTGAGCGTTGGCAACTGCTAAAAGAGAAACATGAATTACTTGTGTTAAAGGCACTGCGAAAACTTGATGTGGTTTATGATGGCCCAAATGAGAGTATCTCAATTAATGGGGTCCATTTCATTTCCGGAGTTCCTGCAAAGATACTGAAAAAAATATTATACATTTATTGTAGAACAAAAAGAGTTGAATTCCAATATCGTGAATTTACAAAAGACCCTTTTATCGTCAATGATCCTCTCAATCCCAATTTTGTAGTCAGGCTCAACAGGCTTACAAAAGCTCTTGAGAATGGATATCCTGAACTGCGAATTCAAAGAATTGCTCCCGGAAAATTAAGGCTTGAGGTCTCATGCCCGATCAGATATTCTGAAAATAGCTCATCGATACTGATGTCTAAAAACAACTAAACAACTAATTATAATTATATCAAATCAATATCTAACAGAAGTAAT
>CAYYNL010000024.1:0-33377 GCA_964472925.1 uncultured Fibrobacter sp.
TCCATGAAGCGGTCCGGCTCAGGGCCAGCGACATTCATCTGGAGCCTTTTGAACTACAATATCCCAGGTGTGAACCAGACCCAGGTCAATTCCAATATCAGTATGATGACCTTATTTACCATCTAATTGTATTGCCATTGAAATCAGAATTATGATATGATAGTATCAGAGTGAGAGGTAAAAAATGGCAAACAGTATTAATATGCTTCTTGATGTTTCAGTTCCCATAGCGGTACAGCTTGGGCAAACCAGAATGACTATCCGGGAACTTCTGAGTCTGAAAAAAGGTGGTATTGTCCGACTTAACCGCATGGCAGGTGAACCGGTCGATGTTTTTCTGAGTAAGAAACTTATTGCCAAAGGCGAAATAACTGTTGTAGATGACAAGCTTTCCGTAAGAATCGGACAGCTTTATGGGGCTAAGGAGAAATTTAAGCACCTCTAAAAAACCATACCCACAGTCATACGAAAAAATGAGAAGTCAACTTTATCGAAACGAAAAGCATAGTCCATATAATATCTTTTATAGTAAACTCCAGCTCCCAGAGTAGGAATTTTATCCGATAATCCAGCCCGAAAAACAGCAATATTCCAAAATTCTGCTTCCAGTCCAAGACGCAAAGATGTGGTATATTGTTTATCCAATGCCAGTGCGAAAGTCCAGTTTCCTCCAAGATCACCGCTTTTATCAACATAGGATATTCCATAATAATGTGAATATCTGATTTTTTCTCTATACCCCAGAGGTGAATGTACCCAAATGATTTCTGCAGGTATAAAATCTCTTACTGCAACTCCCAGTATGATATTACGGCTTGTCACCTTTTTTGACAAATCGTAATCAAGACCTATACTAACCATAGCTCCAAGATCAGCGTTTACTCCCACACCCATGTATTTTCTTCCTTCTGGATTCATGGTCTGCCAGTACCCTTTAAGGCTCAGACCTGCAGAAATATCCAAAGGACGAGGCAGTCCACTTCCTGGGATTGTAGGCATTTTCAAAGAAAGCATTTTTCCCACGGTAAGGATCATCTGATGCTGATTGTTCTGGAAATAACCTTTTGGTGCCCCGTCTGATCTGAGTGAGACATCATTGAGGGATTCCTCATAAGTTGAAGGCAAAGAATCAAAAAAAGGGATATTTCCGCTTAGAAAGGGAGCGTAAACAATGGAAGAAGCAAGCTGCCTCTGAGGTATTCGTAAGGCAAAACATGCCTGTCGTGAGAGGCCATGATAGATATCGGCTACTTCAGCTGATAATTCAACCTGTCTGGCAAAAGAAACAGATGCCGGATTCCAGATCACTGAAGAAGCTCTTTTGGGCAAAACAACTCCAACATCACCCATAGCTGCAACTTGGGCACCGGCAGGCAAATAAGTCATATCCGCTGCATAACGAATCTGAAGTTCTTCTGCAATAATTCCAGAAATGTTAGAAAGCAGCAATAACAGGGCAGGCAGAAAGACAGAGAAAATTTTATCATGGCAAGCAGACATCATTCACCAATAATATTGACAGAAACATTTCTTTTTCTGGGGCCATCAAATTCGCAAAAATAAATGGATTGCCATGTGCCAAGTACAAGCGAGCCATTAACAACCGGAACCACTGTACTTAAACCGACTATAGATGCTTTGAGATGACTGTCAGAATTTCTTTCAGCGTGCCTGTAAAATGGTTCCCTCTGAGGTATCAATTGAGCAAGTTTTTTAAAAAAATCGGTTTCCACATCAGGATCTGCATTTTCGTTTACAGTAATTGCGGCAGTAGTGTGTAAACTTATCACCGAACATATACCATTTTTAATACCGCAATTATCAATAATCTTTTGTATATCCTGGGAAATGTCTATCCATTGACAACGATTCTTGGTGGATAGGGAGATAATTTCCTGCTTTACCATATTTACCCCCCTTAAAAAGCAGAATATCAACTGTTTTTGGATCTTCCTGATCTCTTAACAGACATGATATCATAATTTGCTTTAATCGACAATTATATCTTCAGGAAGAATAAAACCCATGGGATTCATGTGACGTCCATTAACTCTGACCTCATAATGCAGATGTGGACCAGTGCTTCTTCCGGTACTTCCCATAAGAGCAATGACTTCGCCTCTTTTAACATGTTGACCGTTTTTTACCAGGATACGGTCCAGATGAGCATAAACGGTTTCCATCTCTGCCTGATCATGGCTGATAATAACCGTTTTTCCATAAAAATCTCTGTTTCCAGCAAAATGTATCACCCCATCAGCTGAAGCCTGAACAGGCGTATGATGCACATTGGCGATATCCAGCCCCTCATGAAACATATTTTGTCCCTCTATTGGATGAAAACGATATCCAAAAGAAGAAGTAATTCTCCCCTTTGCAGGCCAGATGGATGGGCGCTGGTTCCAGAAATTTTGAATATTGGAGACTTTTTTTGACATGTGGGTTAAAGTTGAGTCCTGAAGTTGTGCACGTCGCAGAAGCGATTCCACATTTTCCTTAACTGATTCGGCATGTACCAATACCGGATCAAGAAGTGTAGCAATTATCATATCCTGGTTACTGGGTTTTCCACCAATACCAGCCATACGTACATCATTGCTGATTGGCTCCAACCCGTACTGGAGGCGTACCCTGTCCTCAAAGGCAACCAGTGATTTGATTCGCTCTTCCTCTTTCAGGATAAACTTTTTAAGAAACTGTATCTTTAAAAGCAGCCCTTCATTATCACGCCTTGCCTGATAAACTCCGAATTTTGCGATTCCCAAAGAGGTAGTGAACCACACTAATCGTGCCAACCCATAAAGACCGGCAACTGAGAAAATTATTACTGAAAAAATGGTAATGCCTGAAACATAAGCTTTTCGAACTTTTGAAAAGGATTTGGTAGTCAGCAGTACCAGATTCCATTCCGGTTTGCTCATTATCTTAAGATCTCCTGAAATTTAAAAAGAGCCTTACAATAAAATTGTAATACCCAGAATTAATAATTTCAACAATTATACGTTTAAATAACCAAAAATATAGTTTAATTTAATTTGTGCTCTCAGGGAGTACTAAGTTTTCTTTAAATCTGCAGCAGTATCACAATTGCTAAAAACCTGCCGAAAAAGACTATTTTTCTGTACAATTCCTACAATAGACCTGTTATCTACTACCTTATAATATTCTGAAATATCAGCTTGCAGTTCCTGCAAAACAGTCAGCAAAGATTGATTAATCTCGATCTCTTTTACCGGTTTAATAAATTCAGACAGCGTGCATCTATGACTTTGTGTTGCTATATCCAGAACAGAAACAGTTCCAAGCGGTGTGGATTCCTGTTCATCAAAAACCAGTATTTCATCGGAATCGGGAATTTTACTAATAACTGAACTAACTGTCTGATTGCATCTGAATACATTCTTATTCTTTTTATATTCAGAAATGCCAATCATCAGATCCTTGATTGTCTTGTCCTTGAGTTTCAAAACGTTATTAATGAAAATATCTGCAGATTCTATGAGTGTACCCCTTTTTGAACCTTCAAGAGCCACCATTACCATTTCCTCTCTTACTTTCGCCTTAAAAGATTCTTCATAACCAGGTGGTTCTTTTCTGAAAAGAACCATAGCTTTGGAAAAAAGCCAGGTAAATGGCAAAGTCAAAAAATAACAAACCATTAATAGTGGCATTGCTTTCAGTGTTAATCGCAAAGAATAGATTCTAAAAAGTGATTTTGGCAGCATTTCTCCAAATAAGACCAAAAATGGAGTGAGAAACCATGATTCAGGAGATGGAATCCGTGCAAGATCTAAAAAAACAAACTGGTCGATAATCTCATACACTATCAAAAAAGACAGTGTAGCTCCAATATTGCAGACATTGTTGGCTATAAGTATGGTGGATAAAAGCCGATCCTTATAATTCATTAAATAGAGAGCACCCTTTGCAAGCAGATCTCCCGACTCAGCTTTATGTCTGACTTTTATGGGATTCCAGGAAACAAAACCGCTCTCAGATCCCGAAAACAAAAAAGAGCCTATAAGACAGATTAATAAAACCAGAAATGGTTGTAATTCGATCATAGAGGTTAATTTTTGATGTGCTTACCAGGTTTTATGCCTGGTAAACGCCCGTAGTTTTGTAAACTTTTTATTCTTCAGTGTTTTTTTGAGTTTCTTCAAATTTTTCTTTTTCCGGAAGCAGATACCAGGCTGCCAGATAAGTTATTACTCCAGGCCAGATCCCGGTTAATACTGTTGTAAAAATGAAGATGAGCCTTACCAAAGTAACATCCATTTTAAAACTGTCAGCGATTCCTGCACAAATACCGGCTATTTTTTTACCTTTTTCCATTCTGTACAGTTTCATTTTTCCCCTCCCGATAATAAGAATTAGATCCAATCACAACTTGCTATTCAAAAATTATAAGTAACTACTCAGTTATAGAAACAAATAGCAATTAAAAAATTTTACAAAACCAGATAAGTTCTGAAGAAAAAGGAGTTTTTAACATTTCCGATTCTTCGGATAGATATTTTTCTCAGATTATTTCTGAGTAGTTATTTTTTAATAATATATTATTCGTCATTTATTCCATCTATATCTTAATAGCTGTAATTATCATTATAAAGTGAAATTCTTCTCTGTTCAAGCAGCGGTAAACGTTCTCTGGCTTCCTTGATCATCTCTTGACTGCACTCAGCATAGACAATTTGCTCCTTTTGATCAGCTTCAGCCAGAATATCTCCCCAGGGAGAAACCACCATTGAATGCCCGTAAGCTTTATATAAGGATTTACTGTTTTCACCCTGTGAAACTGCAGCCAGAAAGATTTGGTTTTCAATAGCCCTGGCTCTCATTATTACATGCCAATGAGCCGGCCCCGTAATGCTATTAAACACTGCTGGCACTATCAGAAGATCTATACCCAGAAGGTCTTTCTTGCGTAAAAGTTCAGGAAAACGAATGTCATAACAAATCAGGATTGCGATTTTTCCCAGATCTGTCTGTACAGAGGCGATCTGATTTCCAGGGGTAAAAACAGATGATTCCTGAATCTGCAACCCTTTAAAATTAACATCGAAAAGATGGGTCTTATCATACTTTAGCAATATATCGCCCTGTGGACCCAATAAGTAAGAGCGATTAAACACATTACCATTTTCTTTGCATGCCATGGAACCGGTGCATAAATAAATACCCAGCCTCTCTGCTGTCTGACAAAAAAGCGAGACTGTTCTGCTTTCATCTGCTGATATCTTACTAAGTCCTTGAATTTGAAATGGATAATAGAACATTTCAGGCAGACAGACCAGAGCAGCACCTCTGGAGGCAGCCTCTTCAATCATGGTTATAGCACGCTCAATGTTGGTTTCTTTATCAAAAGTTGGAGTAATCTGGCAAAGAGCCACAGTGAAAGTTTTCATAGGTATAAAGTAATATATGCACCATAGTTGTATCCAATACGAAGGGTAACGAGTCTTAAAATGCTTCTTTTAAAACAATTAATTTGGGGTTTTCAGCAACTCAGACACGGTTGTATTTTTGATAGATTCAGTCTTACAATAGAATAGAAAATAATTTCCAAAAAACTCAAAATAAGGAGGGTGCATGGCACCACATGTAGAGATCTGGTCCCAATTGCCATATATGGTTGCAGATATGGGGTTAGCAGACTGGGGACGCAAAGAAATTGAAATTGCAGAAAAAGAGATGCCGGGGCTTATGGCAGTGCGAGAAAAATATGCTCCCCAAAAGCCTTTAAATGGTGTACGAATAACCGGTTCGCTTCACATGACCATTCAGACCGCAGTTCTTATTGAAACATTAGTGAAGCTGGGAGCGCAGGTGCGTTGGGCATCTTGCAATATCTTCTCCACTCAGAATCATGCTGCTGCAGCCATTGCCAAAGCGGGAGTTCCTGTGTTTGCCTGGAAAGGGGAAACTCTGGATGATTACTGGGCATTGACCTTTCAGGCGATCAATTTCGGAAATGGCAAAGGTCCGCAATTAATTGTGGATGATGGAGGAGATGCCACTTTACTTATTCACAAAGGTTATCAGCTTGAAAATGGCGATACCTGGGTCGATTCTCCTTCAGAAAGTCAGGATGAAATCTCTCTTAAGAAAGTGCTCAAAGCTGTCTACCAAAAAGATAATCAGTTCTGGCACAAGGTAGTAAAGGAGTGGAAAGGAGTATCTGAAGAAACCACTACAGGTGTTCATCGGCTTTATCAGATGATGGAAAAAGGGACACTTCTGGTCCCAGCAATAAATGTTAACGACTCGGTTACCAAATCAAAATTCGACAATCTCTATGGTTGCAGAGAATCTCTGGCTGATGGTATTAAACGTGCCACCGATGTAATGATTGCGGGAAAAGTGGCGGTGGTTTGTGGTTATGGAGATGTAGGGAAAGGATGCGCACAGTCACTGAGTGGTTTTGGTGCACGGGTAATTATTACTGAAATCGATCCTATCTGCGCTCTTCAGGCCGCAATGGCAGGATATGAAGTAACCACAGTTGAAGACACTCTGGGTAGAGCAGACATTTATGTAACCACCACCGGGAATACCGATATCATAACTGCAGAACATATGATCAAAATGAAAGATCAGGCTATTGTGTGTAATATCGGTCACTTCGATAATGAAATTCAGGTTGCTGCCCTGGAAAAAATTCCAGGGATTACCAAAGTTAATATTAAACCACAAGTGGATAAGTACATTTTCCCTGATGGACATGCAATTTTCCTGTTGGCGGAAGGCCGGCTGGTAAACCTTGGATGCGCAACAGGACATCCTTCATTTGTAATGTCTAACTCGTTTACCAATCAAACCCTCGCCCAGGTTGACCTGTGGCAAAATCGTGATAACTATAAAGCCGGTGTTTACCGTCTTTCCAAAAAACTTGACGAAGAAGTAGCACGGCTGCATCTGGAGAAAATCGGAGCTAAATTGACCAGACTGACCCAGAAACAGGCCGATTATATTGGTGTTCCTATTGAGGGCCCCTATAAGCCTGAGCATTACCGGTATTAATCTTCTTGTGCCTGTGGCCGTTTTTCTTTTTGAGCACAACGGCCACTGTGCACACTTTTTCTGCTAAAAAAATCCAAGGAAAGTCTTTGTACCATGAAAATCCAGGGAATTGCTATCTGCCCCCCGCCCGGAGCCAGGGATAATCCTGCGGTTACTCCAGAACTTCTGGCCAGCACTCTTGCCCGTTACTCTCGTTCCAATAAGGGTATCGATTCCATTCTCTCTTCCATTGACTGGAATGATCCTGACAGATCGGTTGATGCGATTTTCAGATTTGTAGATTATGGCCATGCCTCGATTGCCGGAATGACTGGTGGGATCGCCATAGTGATCGATGGCTGTTCCATGTTCTTGGCTTACAAACTTTTTGAGCTCTCACAACTCTGTGATGGCCAGGAATCCAGTACCCGCTACATAAAACTGGATAAATCCAATCTGCCGTCAGCTTCAGAAACAGGGATACCTGCAGAGCTTTCCACGCAATGGCAGGAATATATGGAGCTTTCCTTTGAAATATACCATGAAGTATACCAGCAGCTTGATCAGATCGCTCAGCAGAACCCTTCGGTTGTCAAGATACCCTCAGGTGCTTCTCCTAAAGTAGTGGAGCGTCTAAGAAAAAACTATGCCCTTGACCGCTCCAGATATTTCATTCCATTTGCCACCAAAACCAATGTAGCTTTAGTGATGACAGCACGGGTCTGGAGTGAAACGATCAAACAACTGGACTCAATACCTCTTCCAGAAGCCAGGGAATGTGCAGATGGGCTTCGAAGGGAGCTTTCGAAGTTCGCACCCCGACTCAGTCGCCATTGTTATCCGGATGAAGCCAGCAGGTTTCAGACACAGCAGGTATTTGATTATGCGGTTGGTAAGATCAGAAAATACGGAGTACCCACTGCTATATTGGCAGATAATGTGTGGGTGGAAATTGACAATCAATTTGCCGGTTTCATGCCGCAGATTCAGAACATTGAGAATGCTTTTCATGGAAAAATCAATCGCTACAGTATGTTGGGATCATCGGTGAAAAGAGTTCTGGTAAGGGCAGCCTGGAACAATTTATCCATTGCAGAGCTGAGGGACTTGAACCGTCATCGCAGCGGATACCGTTTTAGCCCACTTACACCAGAAGGTTTTTATATACCTGCTGAAGTCAAGCATCCGCGGCTGGAAGAGTTATTGAGAAAGAAGTCGGATTTTCTCAGAAAAATAGTTATGACAAAAGACAGTGCTGCTTATATATACGGGTTTTTACTGGGAACACAGACTCCCTTTGAACATTCGACTCATCTGGACAAATTTATTTATGAAATTGAGCTTCGAACGGGTCTGGGGGCACATTTCCGTTATGCAGAACATCTTGGTGCAGCTTCCAGGGAATTGCTGAAAAAGATGCCCCAGCTCAAGGATCACATTGAAATAGGCAGTGCTGAGCCGGAGTAAGACTTTCCTGAATTTTACAATTGTCTTACTTAAAAAGAGACTCTTGCGATAGTTAAGGTGAGCTGATTATTCCCTGAGGCTATTCCTGATCTTCGGTATTATTTTTAGGTGATCACCATTCTTTTTTTAACGATGACCCATCCAGTTTATTGCACAAAAAATTTGTTTTAATGGTAAATAGTTGGGCTCCATGACCGGAAAAACTTAGCCTCTGTTACGTATGACTCATCTCGATATTTATATCCGGTGCTTTACATTGCTGTCCTAAGCGCATAACATAAAAGAATCATCATTCTACCTAAAATTACTCTGGTATTACTCCCCGTTTTTTCCTTTCTGGCATGTCTCTTGCGTTTTGTATATCTGAAAGGTGTATGATCATCTTTTGAAGAAGATTACTGATGATATCTATGCATTTTGATCTATAGAGCTGGAAATCAGCTGATAGCAGGAGGTGAAAATGAACATTTGCCACAAAAGCATGATCGTGTTTTGGATGTGTATACTTTTGTTAAGGGTGACGGCTTTTTCTGAGATTGAAGGCAATGTCCATTTTTTTAATGCCGGAGATGGTCTTAGGATTACTGTACCTTTAGACAGCACTTCCTTTATAAACGGGATTTATCCCATAGATGGTGATGGTAATATTTATTTGCCCATAATCGGTCAGTATAATGTGACATCCAAGAACCCTGAAGAATTTAAGGATTTCCTTAAAAGCACTTACGAGCAGTATCTTCATTACCCGGAGATTGAGGTTACTCCCCTGATAAGGGTGGGTTTACTTGGGGGATTCAACCGTTCCGGAATGTACTATGTTGAGCCCCAGAGTTCCATGTGGGATCTTATTTCAATGGCAGGTGGAACAGTTCACGAGAAGGGACTCAAAAAGATGATTTGGGAGCGGGATCGTAAGGTGCTCAACAAGAATCTGATTCCTTATCTGGAATCAGGAAAATCTCTTCAATCAATCGGTTTCAAATCTGGTGACCAGATCTGGACTCCTACCGACAACAGAAGTTTCAGGGAGATTCTGGTCAGAGATATTCTGCCCATTGCCACCTTCTTTCTCTCTTTCTATGTGGGAATCATGACCATCAGGGATTGATGGTTTGATTATCAAATTTCAACATCCGAGGTATATTGTGAGTTTCAGAACCCAAACCAACATGACGAATCAACCAGGGATGAAACGTCAATTGGACCATTACGTCCATCTTATTTGGCGTAAACTGTGGTTTATTCTTCCAACATTTATTGTCGTTATTACAGCCTGGTTTGTGGCAATAAATAAACTGGGAGTGGCAAAGCCGCAACTTAGTGCCACAGCCATTCTGCATTTTGATGACCCAGATGAACTCAGTGCTGTTGACGAAAGAGTCACACTGGGACCGGAGGCCAAAGCTGTACTGGTAAAGAGTCGGACCTTTCTGGAAAAAGTGGTTCGAAAACTGGGGTTACAGTTGCAGGTTTCCAAATATCCCCGTTCCATGATATTTGATTCTGTGGCAGTCGAGATTGATGCAGATCCTGGTGTTTACCAGTTAAAAATAAAAAATAATAACTTTACGCTCTTCTTTACAGATAGATCAGGACAGAAAAGAATCATCCAGAGTTCAGATGTTGCTTCCCTCGATCAGATCTCGATTCCCGGCCTTTACCTTCGTTTTTCAAAGGATTTTCAGTCATCTCCTTTCAATGTGAAATTTACGGTAACCAGAGTCAGAGATGCAGTGGATTACATTGTAAATAACATGGTTACTAAAGCTGCTTCCAGAGATGGCATGGTATTGGCAATCAGTATGAATGGAAGAGATTATGAGATGATTACAGCAATCATTAACACTATTGCAGATGATTTCGCTGCTGAAAACACCGCTACGAAACAAAAAAGAATAGGTAGTCTTATTTCTGTTTTGGCAAAGCAGTTAGAGACTGCCCGCAAAGAGATGCTTCAGGCAGAATATACGGTCCGTAAATACCGGGAGAGATATCCCACAATAGGCATGGCTGATGCATTTGCACCTCCCATGTCACTTGTGGACTTAAGAGAAACCGAAGCAGAATTGAAATCGGCTCTTTTTCAGGTTCAAAATCTTATTGATCGTTACTCTTCAGTTTCTGATTCCAACCGTTTGGCTCTGCTAAATGAAATGGTTTCGTTTCTGAGCAGATTCCAGACCGCTACCTCAGAAGGGCTCAATGCAGAGCTGAATAAACTTGAACAGGAAAATCAGCGTCTCACGTTACAGTATGCACCTAATCACATGTTTATCCTCAAAAATGCAGAAAATATCCGAACATTTGGAAAAGATGTGCAAAATGCCCTTTACGGTCTCCAAAACGATCTCAATAGAAAAGTCGCTCAGAACAAAAACAGAATAAGCAAGCTAAGTTCTGAAATCGCCACTCTTCCCGCAAAAGAGCTTCATCTTTCAAAGTTGCAGAGAGACTACGATGTAGCGGCGCAGATTTTTGCAAGTGTGCTTAACAGATATAATGAAGCGCAGATTGCACATGGAGTTGCTGTAGGAGATGTTAATGTGGTGGACCATGCAGTGATTCCAGAACCGAAATTAGATTTTAAAACCCTTTTGGTTATAGTTGGACTGGGACTGTTTCTGGGATTAGCTCTGGGGATAGGACCGGTTATAGCCATAGATTTTTTTGATAGTACCGCCAGAACTGAAAAAGATCTGCGGAGAATGACCGATCTGGTAGTTTTGGAATCGATTCCAGTTAAGGGCAGCTGGGCTAAATCAAACAGTTTCGGGAAAACGGTAGATGAAAAACTGGTGACTGCTGATTATTCCCATAATTTTGCAGATGAGACATTCCGTTCTTTACGTGCAAAGATTCTGCTTGGTCTTAGCGATTCCAAAAAGAAACGGATTCTTATAACCAGTCTGGGGATCGGGGAAGGCAAATCCTTTACCGCGGCTAATCTGGCAATTACGCTGGCTCAGCAGAAAATCTCCACTCTGCTTATCGATGGAGATTTGCGACGAGGTATCCAGCACCAGCACTTCGGGCTTCCCAAGAATCCTGGACTATCTTCTATTCTTTTGAACAACGTTTCACTCAGTCCGGTTCTCCTGCAGCCGGTACTTCAGTCCACCCACATCCAATATCTTAAACTTCTGGGAGCCGGTTCTACCATTGTTAATTCAACCGAACATCTTAATTCACAAAGGTTCAGAGATCTTATCGATATTCTTTCAAATGAGTTTGAGGTAATCATACTAGATACACCGCCGGTAGCGGTTACTACCGATGCAATTGGTGTTCAGGATATCTTTCCAAAGTATATCTTTGTGGTAAAAGCCATGCATACAGACATTGCAGAACTTAACAGAAAGATACAGGAGTTTCCTGGTCTGCGCAAGCGAATCATGGGAATAGTATTAAACGGAGCGCCTTATAAGCATACCGAATATAATCAATACACCAGTTACAAATACGAAGTGGACTGAGTTATGTGTGGGATTGCAGGCATATTTAATCCGGATCCATCTATTACAGTTGACATTAATCATCTGCGGAATATGACCAGGGCTTTTGATTACCGAGGTCCGGATGATGAAGGATTCTTTGTGGAAAATGGCATCGGACTGGGGCAGCGCCGGCTCAGTATTATAGATCTTGCCGGTGGTAAACAGCCAATGAGTAATGAAGATGGTAGCATTTGGGTTATTTTCAATGGAGAAATATTCAATTATCTTGAACTGATGGATTTTTTAAAGGTTAAGGGGCATCATTTCAGCTCCAAATCAGATACTGAGGTACTGGTTCATCTTTACGAAGAATACGGCGAAGATTTTGCCGCTCATCTCAATGGACAATTTGCCATTGCTCTGTGGGATAAGCGCAAACGTACCTTATTATTAGTCCGAGACAGAGTTGGAATCTGCCCCTTATATTATACCCGAACCAAAGATGGAGTTTTTATTTTCGGATCCGAGATCAAATCCATTTTCTGCCATCCTGCAGTGCACCCTGAACTTGATTTTACCGGGTTAGAGCAGGTTTTTACTCTCTGGGTACCGGTTCCTCCCAGAACTGTATTCAAGGGGATAACCGAGCTTAGGCCCGGTCATCTTTTAAAAGTCACTGCAGAAACAGAGCAACTTAGCTGTTACTGGAAACTGAGTTTTCCCTATAGGGGGCAGTACGATCAAAAGCCGCTGGAATATTACAAGAAACAGCTGCAGGAGCTTTTATATGATGCAGTACGACTGCGTTTACGCTCCGATGTAACAGTAGCTGCATATCTTAGCGGAGGGCTGGATTCCTCTGTTGTCTCTGCATTAGTCAAAAAGTATCACAACCGGGATCTTATCACCTTTTCTGTTTCTTTCAATGATTCTGCATTCGATGAACGAAACTTCCAAAATGCTATGGTGCAATTTCTGAAAACCGATCACCGCAATGTAGAAGTCAACTACCTGGATATTGGAGAAGAATACTCTGAGGTAGTCTGGCATTGCGAAACACCATTAATCCGCACTGCACCAGCTCCGCTTTTCACCCTTTCCAGATTAGTGTTTGACAATCATATCAAAGTCGTTCTTACTGGTGAAGGAGCCGATGAATTCTTAGGTGGCTACAACATTTTCAAAGAAAACCGTATCCGTAGATTTTGGGCTAAATTTCCCTCATCCAGATTCCGCCCGGCACTTCTCTCCCGTATATATCCATACATTGGAGCAGACAGGGATAACCGTTTCTGGCAAAATTTCTTTAAGAGACAACTCACCGATACGGCAAATCCATTTTATTCACATCTAATACGATGGTTTAATACTTCAAGAATTAAAAAGTTTTTTGCACAGAAATATCGCAGCACTTTCAATATGCAGAATATTTATGAGGAGCTTTTAGCTTTCGCTGATCCTCAAATTGTAAATTGGGATCCGCTTTGTCAGGCACAATATCTGGAGATTACCCTGTTCATGTCCGGATATCTCTTGTCATCACAGGGTGATCGTATGATGATGGCGCATTCGGTAGAAGGACGTTTTCCTTTTCTTGACCACAGGTTAATAGAGTTCGCATCATTGATTCCTCCACAATATAAGCTCAATTTGCTTAATGAAAAATATATACTCAAAAAAACGTTTACTGAGCTAATACCTCCAGAGATTTTAAACAGGTCCAAACAACCCTATAGGGCTCCAATTTCTCGGTGTTTCTCGAAGAGCACAAATAATCTCTCCAGTCTGATGCTCAGCGATGATGCTCTGGAATGCTCCGGGCTTTTTGATATCGATTCAGTGAGGTTGCTCAGACAGAAGGCCAATAGTTCTGCAACCGGTTTGTCTGAAGTGGATGAAATGGCGATGGCCGCCGTTGTCTCTACCCAGCTTTTGTACCATCATTTTATTGCAGAGCTTGTTCCATCACTTGGTTCTGGTAAAATCAAACTCAGCAGTCAAGTACTACCGCCACAGGCGGTAGCTTGATTGAGCGGCAAAGCCGCGAAAGCAAGAAGGCACGATAGTGCCTTTACGAGACATCTGGCTCCACTGGCTTAGCCAGTGGTTTCCTGAAAGCCAGAAATGAAACTGGTGCTACTAAAGGTTCTATGGTTAATAATCTGGTAAAGCATAGTTCACCCATACCTGTCAAATCTTCAGATCAGGGTTGAGATTAAAGCCCCTGATCTCTTCTGCAGATCCTGACTTCGGCAGGATCTTTGCATATTATAAAATAAGAATACCTGACAATTTTTTACAAAAGAAAGGTAATCTGAGAATTAGTGATGCTTCGCTGGATATTAATTACTGTTTCAACGGTAGCAGCATTTTTTTTCCTTTGGCTGCTTCTTAATTCATTACGCAGATTCAGATGGATCATCATGTCACGTCGTTTATCCGATAGGGGGAGCAAGTTTCAAGATGAACCTGTTAATATTTATCTGGCTGTCTGCGATCATTATCAACCATTCTGGGGGCAGGTTTCTCAGGAAATAGCCGAACACCGGGTTGTAACCTGGTGCAGGGAATATCCCAGGATAGCTCGTGAACACATTGACTTCAGAGGAAGACATCCCGTACATACATTCTTTTATTCTGAGCAGGACTATAACCCTCACCTGCTTGATTCAATTTACAAATTGCACAAAGATGGTTTCTGTGATGTTGAATTACTGCTAGCGCACAGTAACGATTCTCCTCAGAATTTTAAGCGTAAAATCGAAGAGTTCAGAGATGTCCTCTTTCATCACCACGGACTTCTCAGGAAGGATTCCAGTGGTAATATCATCTATGGATTCATTCATGGTTACTGGGCACTTAACAACTGCAGGCCAGATGGACGGTTCTGCGGAGTGGACCATGAAATACCCATATTAAAGGAAACCGGATGTTACGCTGATTTCACCTTCCCTTCGGCACCCGATATTACTCAACCCTCGATAGTAAATAGCATCTATTTTGCAGCCGATATACCAGGGCAACCCAGAGCCCATGAACACGGGTATGCTGCAAAAAGAAATTTCTGGTCAGAAAAAGATCTTCTGTTAATTCAGGGGCCATTAGCTTTAAACTGGAAAAACCGCAGATTTAAAATTTTTCCCACCATCGAACATGGGGCTTTGAGCTATACTGCCAGATTTCATCCTTCCAGAGCCAACTGTTGGATAAAAACCGCTGTCTCTATCTCTGAAATACCTGGCCATATTTTCATCAAACTCTTCACCCATGGTGCCATCGACCAGACCATAAGATACCTGTTTAATGAAGATGGATTTGCTGAGTTATGGAGTTTTATGGAAAACAAGTTTAATGATGGCAAAAATTACAGACTCTATTATGTATCCGCTTATGAAATGTTCAAAACCATTAAAAATTTGTGTTTGGATTCCAAACCGATTTCGGCTTACACTAATTCACCCAAGAAAAGCTGAGACTTTGTCTTATTTAGTAAGAATAACATTAAACCTGAATCGAATGATTATGTGAGGTGAATATAACGAAGTCGCCATTACACCAAAATACCTGCGTTAAAAACGGAAGTGACAACTATACGTTTTGGTTGAAAATTCATTATTTGGAAGAATCGTGATCAACTAGTATTTTTGGATATTTGTGAGGAATCATAGTTAAATGCCAGCTCAAATAAATACAGAACTCAGTTTTAATGGTTTGACCGCACTCTACCAAATCGCCCATCATCTTGCCTCCGGTCAGGATCTTGAAGTTATAATGACCAGAATTTTAGAGATCCTTGAGAATAACGTAGGGATGAACAGGGGGATGATCACTATACTCAGCCCTAATAATGAGGAACTTGCTGTTGATGTGGCCCGGGGGCTCTCTGAGAGTGACAAGAGAAAAGGCAAGTATCGTCCTGGGGAAGGGATAACCGGCAAAGTGGTTGCTACCGGAAGACCAATTGCCATTCCCACTCTGAATGAAGAGCCAAGATTTCTAGATAGAACCGGGGCACGCAAAGGGCTTAACCATTCCGATCTTGCTTTTTTATGTGTTCCTATCAAAACCGGAGACATGGTAATTGGAGCTTTGTCTGTAGATAGAGTTGCGGTAGAGGATGCTGTTACGCTGGAAGGGGAGTTACGCTTTCTGGAAGCTGTGGCTGATTTGATAGCGCAAGTAGTTCAGGCAAGAAGAAAAGATTATGACAAGATTCATGCTCTGGAAAAAGAAAATCTGGAACTTCGACGTACGCTGGAGGATAAAGGCAAACCAGATCTGATGATCGGTAACAGTAGCTCTATGCGTGAAGTATACCGTCAGATCGGGCAGGTAGCCCCTTCATTAACCACGGTTACCATTCGCGGAGAAACCGGAACCGGTAAGGAGCTGGTAGCAAGAGCTATTCATCAGAAAAGTCCCTGCAGCAAAGGACCTTTTGTGGCAGTAAACTGCGCCGCACTTCCTGAATCCTTACTGGAGAGTGAGCTTTTTGGGCACGAGAAGGGTTCTTTTACCGGTGCTACAGCCAAAAGAATCGGTCGTTTCGAAGCGGCTGATAATGGCACTTTGTTTCTGGATGAGATCGGGGAAATGTCACTTTCTGCTCAGAGTCGTCTCCTTAGAGCGATACAAGAAAAAGAGTTCCAGAGAGTGGGAGGTTCTGATTCGATTCGGGTTAATGTAAGACTTATCTGTGCTACCAACCGGAACTTAGAAACCGATGTCAAAGAAAACCGCTTCAGAGAAGATCTATATTATAGAATAAATGTTTTTAGCATAGCACTCCCTCCACTAAGAGAGCGGGGAGCTGATGTTCTTTTACTGGCTGACTATTTTGTCAAAAAATACTGTCAACTTCACGACAAAAATATCCAGAGAATATCAACTCCTGCCATCGAAATGCTCTCTGCATATCACTGGCCGGGTAATGTCCGTGAATTGGAAAATGTAATTGAACGGGCGGTAATTGTGGCCACTGCAAACGTAATAGAAGGTAAGGACCTCCCCCCTACTCTTCAGATGAAAGATGTCGCTTTGCAGGGTACACGTAACGACTCATTTGAAAATCTGGTCGCTGCATATGAACGGACACTGATCTTGGATGCTTTGAAAGACACCGGTGGAAATCAGACAGAGGCCGCAAAAGTACTTGGAACTACAAAACGTATCATTCAGTATAAAATCAACAAGTATCAGATCGATTGCTCCCGTTTTCGCCATAATGAATGATCTCAAAAGACATTATTAAACTCTTTGCTCTTAAAAAAATACAGTTTTGTTTCTGTTTTTATCATCTCTGCTACAATTTTGTACCTGTCGATTACCCAATGCCTCTTTCAGGTATACGTACATCCCTTTAATTTTTCAGTTTAGTCTTTTCTGCTTACCATGGAGTAAACCTAAACTCCGAAGCTAGATACGGCGCAATCGCGTTTCTAAGCCATTCAGGTGTTTTGATTTTATCACCCAGTGGACAAAGCCTTCAGCATTTCAAATCTTATCAATTCAATATGATGCGCGACTGCATCCCCCAACTGCAAAAATCAGGTTAAATAAAAACATGGCCCATGCTTTGCATACATCCCCGATAAACAGGCGTACTACTTATTATTCGTGCCTGCGCTTTAACAGTTAAAACATCGTTATGACAAGTATTCAATTTGAAGATTCCAATACCGGTCTGAGTTTTAACGGTTTGGTAGTACTCTATCAAATTGCCAGAATCCTTAACACTGGCGGCCCATTATACAATTGTATGATGGAAGTTCTTCGGGTATTGCAGGAGCTGGCATCGATGAACAGGGGGATGATTTCTCTGCTCAATTCTTCTGGCGATAAATTGACTTTAGATGTAGCATACGGAATACCTGATCATTTACGACAGAAAGGTAAATACCGGTTGGGAGAAGGAATTACCGGTCGAGTGGCAAAAACCGGACAGGCAGTGATTATCTCCAGGCTTGACAATGCGCCATTTTTTCTTGATCGTACCGGAGCCAGAAAGAATTTAAATCTTTCTGATCTGGCATTTCTTTGTGTACCAATAAAAATTTCTGATAAAGTAATTGGGGTCCTTTCAGTAGACCGAGTAGTATTGGATCAAGATGTTACTTTAGAAAGTGAGTTGCATTTTTTAGAGGTAGTATCGAATCTGATCTCACAGGTAGTTGAACAGAGACGACGGCAGACAGAACATATATTCGCACTGGAAAATGAAAATAAAGAACTCAAAAAAATACTGGAAAACAGAGGTCGTCCTGACCAGATGATTGGCAACAGCAGTTCTATGTGTGAAGTGTATCGTTACATAGCTCAAGTTGCGCCCTCTACTACTACAGTACTTATCAGAGGAGAGACCGGAACCGGTAAAGAGTTGGTGGCCCGTGCCATACACCAGAAAAGCCCTCTTCGTGAAGGGCCTTTTATCGCTGTTAATTGTGCTGCACTTCCTGAGTCTTTGCTTGAAAGTGAATTATTCGGTCATGAAAAAGGGGCATTTACAGGCGCGCTTAATGCCAGAATAGGAAAATTTGAAGCAGCGCAGAATGGGACGCTCTTTCTGGATGAGATTGGAGAGATGAGCCTGAATGCCCAAGGACGGCTTCTCAGAGCGATTCAAGAGAAGGAATTTCAAAGAGTAGGCAGCATGGAAAATATCAGGCTTAATGTTAGGCTGATTGCTGCTACCAATCGTAATCTGGAAAAGGATGTTCAAGAGAAACGGTTCAGAGAAGATCTGTTTTACCGGCTTAATGTGTTTACAATTGTTTTACCACCACTGAGAGAAAGGGGTGCAGATATTCTTCTTCTTTCAGATCATTTTGTCAGGAAATATTCGAAACTCCACATGAAACAGGTAGAAAGGATTTCTACCGGGGCAATCGAACTTCTTTCTACATACAATTGGCCGGGTAATATCAGAGAGTTGGAGAATGTGATCGAACGCGCTGTATTAGTTTGTGAAGACAATGTGATAAAAGGTCACGATCTTCCCAGGATTCTTCCGCAGACAACCAGGTCAAAAAGTTCGGACAGAAAATTAGGTACATTTGAAAACCTGGTAGCCTCCTATGAGAAAGAGCTTATCATCGAAGCCCTGAAAGACTGTAAAGGCAATCAGACGAATGCAGCAAAGCTTCTGAAAACCACCAAGAGAGTTATTCAGTACAAAATAGACAAATATGGAATAGATTACCGAAAATACCGGAAAAGTACGTGATCTGAAGCTTTTAAAATAGTTTTTTGGTATTTTTACTTTTATCTAAACAAAAAACAGATTTGTATGACGTGACTTGTACGATCCATTTGTTTACCATCCCATAAGTTTGGCCATATTACCTGCCATATTTGGTCTTCCCTTCCTCCTTTTATCTTCCGTTGTAACTACGGTGAAGGGTGAAAAAAAGTTCATTACTAAATAAAACGATATAGTAAATGCTGTACTTTGCATCATCCGTTTAAAGAACATAAGAGACAATCGTTGTCAATCAGTTTTTAGATTATTCTCCAGCCCCGATTCTTTGCTGATACTTTCTTGTAATACAATTTGAAATTTCGCACAAAATTGTCTCCTGAAAATCTTCACATTCCCCTGATTTGTAACAAATGATAGTTGGTACACTTATTGCATAAATGGCAAAGCAGAACAAATGACCCGGGATTTTGTTATTAACAGATTTTTTTAGGGAGGATGTAAATGTCAAAGCTAAGTAAAGGAGCTACCTTGCTTCTGGTAGCATCTGCAGGGGCCATATTAGCTGATGATGGAAGCAGTTATAATATGGTAGATACTTTATGGGTACTGGTGGCAGCATTTCTGGTATTTTTCATGAATGCCGGTTTTGCTTTTGTAGAAAGTGGTTTTTGTCGTGCAAAAAATGTGGTTAATATTTTGGCCAAAAACTTTATAGTCTTTGCAATTGCAGCTATTGCCTATTGGGCTATAGGTTACGGATTCATGTTTGGAAAGGGATCAATTATTGGAGCTGATTCTTTTCTGGTAAATGAAACATCAAGCTGTCCGGTAAGTAATATACCCCTTTTCGTCTTTTTCTTTTTTCAACTTGCATTTGCATCAGCAGGATGTTCAATAATATCGGGAGCTGTTGCAGAGCGAATAAAGCTAATCGCTTTTCTGTTATTTGGGCTGCTGATGGTAGCATTCATCTATCCATTGACAGGACACTGGATCTGGGGAGGTGGTTGGCTTTCAGAGCTTGGATTTCATGATTTTGCCGGTTCCACTGCGGTTCATTCTGTTGGAGGCTGGTGTGCGCTTACCGGTATTATACTTCTAGGCCCACGTATTGGTAAATACCGTAAAGATGGTTCGCAGCGGGCAATACTGGGGCACTCAATTCCTCTGGCTACATTGGGTGGTTTTATTCTGTGGTTAGGATGGTTTGGATTTAACCCAGGAAGCCAGCTTGCCATGGATACTAATGTTCCCCGGATTGCCTTAACCACTGCGTTGGCATCCTGTACAGGAGTTTTGGGAGCCATGATTACTTCATGGATTACCAGAGGAAAACCCGATCTTTCCATGATAATAAATGGTTGTCTGGCAGGCTTAGTGGCAATAACCGCTCCTTGCGCAGTAGTAACTCCAATTGGTGCACTTATTATCGGTTTGGTTGCCGGAATAATAGTTGTATTTTCCGTGTACTTCTTTGACAAGTTACAGCTTGATGATCCAGTTGGAGCAACCTCTGTTCACCTTGTCAATGGAGTGTGGGGCACACTGGCAGTAGGTCTTTTTGCTTCACCAAATTATTTCAGTGGAAAAGCCGGTCTTTTTTACGGAGGCGGAGCTGCGCAACTAGGAATCCAGTTGTTGGGTGTACTGTCAGTTGCAGTAACCGTAATGGTTTCCTCATTTTTACTCTGGAGCATTATCAAAGTAATTTTTGGCTTAAGGGTGTCTCGTGAGGAAGAAATAGGTGGACTTGATGTTGGAGAAATGGGGCTGGAAGGATATAGTGGATTCCAGATATTCACCACCGAAGATGTTATCATGACAAGTGAACCAGCTAAGAATGCAAATTCACATAGGGAGGCAAAAAATGAAATTAATTGTGGCAGTTATTCAGCCAACAAAGTTGCCTGATGTCAAAAAGGCACTTCTGGATGCGGATGTTCGTAAGATGACTGTAACAAATGTTATCGGTTGCGGACAACAGGGCGGTTATACCGAAAGTTATAGAGGCAGTATCATAGAGGTCAATTTGCTCAAAAAGATCAGAATAGAAATTGCAGTAAACGAGGACTTCGTTAAACCTACTATTGATGCTATTATCAAAGGAGCAAGAACGGGTAACATTGGCGATGGTAAAATATTTGTTATGGATTTACCCCAGTGTATCCGTATCCGTACTGGAGAAGAAGGGAATTTGGCAATAGGTTAAAATACTACTTCAAGGAGGAGGACCTTTGGTCCTCCACCCTCTCACACCAGCATACATTCAATTCCCGATTTCCCTCATACAGGTTCCTTTCACAATCAGTAGCCGATTTTCTAGCTTGCATTTCATTAAGGTTAAAACTCAAGCAAAACATTACCATGGCCGATATTTAATAATAGGGAAGAACTTAGAAATTTTTACAAAACCAGGGATGGTAACATGAATGACATGGTCCATAATTCAATTAAAAAGGGCCGCTTTCTATGGATGAAAAGCCCAGCCAAAGAGAGATATATCGCATCGTTAAAGGAAAAGATTGATAGCGGCTATTATTTTTCGGATTCTATTTTGGCAAAGATCGCTGATGAGCTGGTCCAGGTCATGTCAGAGATAGTTCCAATTGAATGAAGTAAAAAACGGAGTGGATTTTAAAAGTGCCAACCGTGATCGATCATGCTGCAAAAACATGTAAGGTCCCTTACCAGAGCGTAAAGGATCCCTTTCCAAAAATGATCAGTAACAGGATATCTTTAAATTATCGACTAAATTAGCAATTAGTACTGCTAATTGCTTTTACAGCATCTAAATCCAGTTTGAGGTTTAGCGCCACCCCCGACCCCGGGTGAAACTGTCTGACACTTGGAATAAGGGCCTCCCATAAGCATTGGATCAGCATTTGTGCCAGTTACCCATTCGAAAATATTTCCTACCATATCATATCCACCAAATTTACTTACACAGTTATGCCTGCTTCCGGATCGTTCGACAGTAACAGTACTCTCTGTATTGCATTTATTATCATCCCGATTCCATCCATAGGGGTAAGTGTATCCTTCCAGACCACTGCAGGCCCATTGCCACTCATCCTGAGTGCAAAGACGCTTACCTTGCTTTTTGCACAGTATCTGCGCTTCTTGATAAGAAACATTTCCCTGAGGAATAACATCTCTCTTGTTAGGGTATTCAAAACGATCAACACAGACCTTAAAAAATGGCCTGCCCTGTTTGCCTGGGGGGATATCTACCAGAAACATGTCATCAGGACAAAATAACGGTTTTGCATATCTTTGAATAGTTTCCTCATAATTGCTGGTGGAATGCTTGATAATACGGGTTACCTGGGCACGTGAGATTTCTTTAGTGGTTCCATCGGATAATTTAATTATGACTGACTGATTGTTTATAGTGCTGATTTCGCCTGTAAGAATGAGATCATCTTTGGCTTTACCCTCTTCATCAGTTTCGGGATTTTTTACCAGGATTGTATCAGATGATAGCGCCTGGATTTTTTTGGTAGTTTCCTTTTCTTCTATTTTTTTCTCTGTTGGCAATAAGCTGATCTGAGAAACGACTGCTTTGGCAATAGTGATTTGGGATCCTTCAATATCGATGGTCAGCATGGATTCATCCACAGAAACTATTTTTCCCTTAAATATGGATCCATTTGAGATTCGAACCTCGGTGATCCCTTTATATCCGCCTTCATTCTTTAATTCATCATAAGATACTACCCTGATCTCGGAAGCAGCAGGACTTTTCTGAGAGGATTTCTCAGTTTTTTGTGGAGTAGGAAGAGCCAGAAGCTCGTAGCTTTTAAGCAGATGGTGTCCGAAAGCGTAGGGTTTACCTTCAGTTGTCTCCAGAATCAGTGACGTATCATCTTTTGCTTCTACGATACCGATAAGTTCATCTCCAGTGACCAGACTCATCCGGTATTTACCCTTTAGCTTAATTTCATTAAATGACTGTCCCCCCGAAAGTGCAGGTCCACTTATAACAGGTTTTACTGAAGCAGCTTCAGAGAGCTGTGTGCTCTTATTCTCATCCCACCATTTTTTCCAGGCAGATAAATCGTTGCCAAAATTCATTGATGTTATTTTCTCCAGAGCACAACTGCCTATATTTAAAGAAAAAATCACAATTATGTTAACCCGTCCCCGTTTTCCTGCAGATTTATCCAGGTATTCGATTTCAGAGGAGCTCTCTATGTGTTGTTCACACATAGACATGGAGGTATAATCCAGAAATGGAGAAGCAAGTAAAAACTTATTTCTTTCGCTGGTGACATATGTCTGCACCCAATCTTCAAATGATCCCTCCCCTGAATATTGGGCGTTTTTAATGATACTTACATGGATAGCCTTTGGGAAAACCTCCAACAGCACAGGTACGGCTCCAATTGCTGCGGAGCCCATATTTGCCAGAGAAGTTGCAGCCCTAAGGCTTTTAAAAGCGATCTCCTTTTCCACTTGGGGGGCAATATCCTGCTGGGTTTTGGAAAAATAGGCGTAAGCTTCGGTTGAATAATAAGTAGACGGACCAGCTTTAATATCTCCAGTGAAAATCGATAGTTTATCCTGTGATAATGTGATCTGAATAAATAGTCCGATACAAATCAATATTCTGATTGGAATAATAGCTAATGAAGACGAAAACGACATATTCCTCCCTGCTCACAGATACAATCTTACTCCACTATTATATAATATGTATTGTAGGCGATCAGTAGAGATTCGATTGGAGATTTTTTCCGTATTCTAAAATACCTTATGACCAACAAAATTAAAAAGGCATTAGCCGCAATAAAACAGTTTAGGTTAACGAATTTTTTATAGAGGAACTATATAGAGTTCCATTTAAAAAAGACCCGAAGCTATGATAAAATTTGAATGCGTGTATTTGAAATAGTATCAATTTTATGAAGATCCTGCATAGGGGGCAACTATGATGCACCAGAGAGTGGAACCGTTTGTAACCCTCGATGATCGCCCTGAAAGGGATACAATAATAGAAAAAGATGAAATCATCAGTTTGATAATTGATATCGAAATTATGACTACTGCTGATTTTTACAAAAAATATTTTTCCCTGGAAGAACGGTCGTGAAAAGGATTCTGCGGTATAAAGGAGAAGACCTGCTGGATTTTCTGTTTTTCAAGCCTGTTTAAAACAGGTTTGAAAAACAGAAAATTTTACGATCTTTGTTTTTTTTCAAACGTGAAGATCCTGAAGAATTCTTTTTATGCTTTCTTTTTCCACTTGAATTTCTGAAGTCAGATTATTTATCTGATTCAGACATTCATTTATTTTCTGCAAATGTTCTGACACATTCTCTTTAATGGTCCGAGATTTGACAGGTTCAGCTCCGATTGCAGGCTGCTGTTCTGAATATGGCGGTTCCTGGAGTTCTGGAGAAACATGCTCAAGTTCTGCCTGGGGTACTTTTTTCCTTCCCTGCTCAAATTGAGGATTCGTAAATATATCCTCATAAACCACTTCAGCTCTTTTTCTTGCACTGGTTGAAGATATCATCATTTTCCCCCTTTTTTAAAACAAAGCTATTTAAATAACCAGGCCTATTATTAGTACGTTTTAGGGGAAGGTTTATATTTGATTTTGATACTATAGGAAGACCAGTTAATCTCTGCTCAATTTATCAGTGAATGAAGCAACGGTAAAAGATCGTTGTTCTTCTCAAATCCACCCAGCTCTTTAATAACCGATGGCGGAATATCATAACGCAATAAAGGATTAATAACATCTTTTTGTAAATCAGGAACAGATATACATAAAAAACGGGCAGAAGCATCACCGGATATATCCACTCTCTCAAGTATAGAAGGAAGCAGAACGGTTTGTCCTTTATAAAATTGTTTGTTCCCTGCTGGATAATGTATGGTAAGTGTCCCTTCTAAGGCAGTCAATATCCGAAAATATTCCTTGGGAGGCAAATGCAGACTGGTTGTGCTTGTCAGAAAATATTCCTCCATAGTAAAATAGCGACACGCTATCCGATATGAATGCTGATATGTACCATGGTTCAGAGTAACTGGTTCAATCCGGTAATTATGTGGTGTTAAATCCGCTATGTGTACAGACTGCTCAATGTGAAGTTCTCTGCGATTTCCGTTACAATCAACCCTACCCCAGTCATAAAGACGTAAAGTACTATCTGAAGGCTCCTGGATCTCGCAAATCAGATTTCCTCCCAGTATAGCATGAACAGTCCCTGCAGGTATGTAATACACCTCACCAGGACGAACATTAACATAGTTGAGCAGGTGATGCAGTGAGTTGTTTTTTATGGCATAACAAATCTCATCCATAGTAACTTCCCGTTTAAAACCCAGAATGAGTTGAGCATCTTCGGCTGCATCTACTATATACCAGCATTCAGTTTTACCGCAATCACCCATACCATGTGCTCTGGCATATTCACCATCCGGATGTAACTGAACAGACAAATTATCTGCTGCATCCAGAAATTTAATCAGTAGCGGAAACGAGGAAGAGGGATAATTATTTATCAATCCAGGTCTGAGATCCCTGAAGAGCTCTCCCAGAGTTTTTCCGGTAAGTGGTCCCTGCTCAACAATGCTTTGCTCAGAGCCAAAACCGCAAATTTCCCAAGATTCACCTATTAATTTCCCAGAGGGAATGTTTTTGTTAAGGACGGAGGCCAGCGCTGAGCCGCCCCATATTCTTTCTTTGTAAACTGAAGTAAAAAAAAGCGGTTCTGCATCCAATAGGTTCATATATACTCTTTTTCAAGTACATTATTTGCAAACTCCTCGAATGTCTTGTACTGATAACCTTCAAAAACAAGGTCAAATTTCAGAGTCTCAAAAATGTAATTTATATATTCGTTAGACGAGATAATATAAATCGCTCCACCCATCTTCTTCACTTTATTAAGGTTGTAAACCAGAGCGCCGATTCCACCGCTGCAGATAAATGTGACATCATCCAGGTTAAATGCTATATGGCAGTACCCTTCATTGATGATATTCTGTATTTCCTTGTCCAATCTGCGGGCATTTTCCCAATCTATACGCCCGGAGGGCTTAATCACTTTAAATTTAGAAATTTCGATTACTGAAAGCTTCATATTTTCCCCCTTTGCACCGGATATCACTTTTGACGCACCTCCTCATAATCGGCATCACTGATATCTTTTCCGGCACCGTCATACCTTTTAGTTTCGCTGGATGAGTAAACAAACGTTTTTCTTTTTTTTCCGGGAAGTATAATGTGTAATAATCTGTTTAAAACAATAAACAGAAGTACAAATTCAAGAATTTTAAATAATATGGTCATGTCCCGGTTTTGGAAAGTTCAGGTAAAATGGTATATTAGAAGTTTCCAGGATTCAAGGAGATTTATTAGTACTTCCAAAAATAATACTATTACGTAATACGTAATAAATAATTGTTTTAAAAGAAACAAACAGATTCCTGGGACAATTAAATTCCTGGTATTATCTATATGATTAATTTTGCATAATCGGAGGAGCTCATGGGAGCAGATATCGCACAATTAAACGAGATGGTTAAAGAAGAAAGTACATTTGTCACTCTTCTGAGAAATGAGTTGGGAAAAGTTATTGTTGGTCAACCTAAGATGATCGATCGGCTGCTCATAGGTCTTCTGACCAAAGGACATATTCTTTTGGAAGGAGTGCCGGGATTGGCCAAGACCCTGGCCATCTCTACTCTGGCAAAAGTGATCGATACCGATTTCAAGCGGATTCAGTTTACTCCAGACCTTCTTCCAGCAGACCTTGTAGGAACGATGATCTATAACCAGAAAACAAATGAATTTGTGGCCAAAAAAGGGCCTTTGTTTTCAAACATAATTCTCGCTGATGAAATCAACAGAGCTCCGGCAAAGGTACAGAGTGCACTATTGGAAGCCATGCAGGAACGTCAGGTGACTATAGGTGAATCCACCTACAAACTAAAGGAACCTTTCCTGGTTCTGGCTACTCAAAACCCCATAGAGCAGGAAGGTACATACCCTCTTCCAGAAGCGCAGGTTGATCGTTTCATGCTTAAACTCAAAATTGCCTATCCATCAAAGGAAGAAGAAAAACTTATTCTCCAGCGAATGGGCAAAGGGGACATCCCGGAAGTGTCAAAGGTGATTTCTGTGGATAAGATTATGTCAGCACGAAAGATAGTCGCTGATATCTATATGGATTCAAAAGTAGAAGATTATATAGTCAATATCGTTTTTGCTACCCGTGAACCACAGAATTGCGGTCTCTCTGATATTAAAGACCTAATCTCTTATGGAGCATCTCCTCGTGCTACTTTATTTCTCACCCGTGCTGCCAGAGCTCATGCTTTTATCAGGGGAAGGGGCTATGTAACTCCTGAAGATGTAAAAAGTGTTGGTATGGATGTTCTGCGACACCGCGTTATCACCACTTATGAAGCTGAAGCAGAGAATATTACCCCTGAAGATATCGTTCAGAAAATTTTCGACAGTGTTGAAGTTCCATGATTCTTTGTGGAGTATAAATGAACAGGACTGCTTTGGGGTGTCAATTTATTCCTTTTCTTCTCTGCTGCATTATTCATTCTTTTCTGTATGCAGAGAAAGTTATTATTTATGATCCTGTAAAAGGAATCATTTTGGTCGATAAGAACAATGCCGACAAGCAACGGAAAAACACCCATAATTCTCCTATCACACAAAAACAGAAAAATTCAAGTTCTGTCAATCTGCATATAGGACGTAAAAAAGATCCCCCGGAACTCTATTTCAAATCAGGCCTGGAATATTTCCAAAATGGCGATTATAAAAATGCACTGAAAAACTTTTCCTATGCAGATTCGGTATCTCCCAGCCCCCAATACATGTTATGGAAAGCTAAAACATACCGTCAAATGGGAGATTTCGACAAAATGCTTTTTATCATGCAGCAAATTATCGAATACTTTCCAGACTCTGATGTCGCAGATGATGCACTTTTCGAACTAGCTCTGCATTACCAGGAAACCGATGATTATGAACGGGCATCTCTACTTTACACCCGCCTAACCGAGCAATACCCCTTCGGACTTCTCTTTTCGACCGGAGAGGAATTACGTGAAATAGCACGGGAACAGAAAAAACTGATGCGGGCTGAACTCATTAACCTGCTTTCCATTTTGGGATTTTCAGGAGATGAATTAGCCGCCAACATTCGCAGTTTCCAAAAAAGCAACAACCTGGAAATCACAGGTAACGCAGATCAAAAAACTGTTCAGTTGATTCGAACCAGACACACCGAATTTTTGCATGAAGAGCAAAAGCAGCTTCTTGAACAGAAAAACAGGGAAAAATCCTCTCTAATGCTTCTTGGTGCTGCTGCAGTTTCTCTTTTAACGCTGGGTTTGCTTGTTCTTTTGCGATTAAAAATAAACGCAAAAATACAAAATATAGCAGAACTCAGAAAAATCATCACAGATCTCGATTTGAGTAAACTATGATACCAAAAGAAGTTCTTCAAAAAGTCCGTCACATAGAGATCAAAACCAAACGCATCGTTGATTCGATAATATCAGGAGGATACCACAGTGCCTTTAAAGGTAAAGGGATGGAATTCTCCGAAGTCAGAGGATATATCGAAGGCGATGATGTTCGTACAATCGACTGGAATGTCACGGCCCGCATGGGTGAGCCGTATGTTAAAAAACACGTGGAAGAACGTGAGTTGACAGTGATTCTCATGGTTGATGCTTCTGCATCGGGAAATTTCGGTTCAGTAAATAAATTCAAAGGCGAAATAGCAGTAGAACTCTGTGCACTACTGGCTTTTTCTGCCATTAAAAATAATGACCGGGTTGGGCTTATCATCTTTACCTCAGATGTGGAACTTTACATTCCTCCCAAAAAAGGTAAAAATCATGTACTGCATGTAATAAGAGAGCTCCTGTTTTTTAAACCAACCCGATCAGGAACCAATATAACAGAGGCACTTAAATTTCTTAACCGTGTACAAACCAAAAAAGCGGTGACATTTCTGGTTTCTGATTTCTTTGCACCTTCATTTGATGCAGCCTTAAGAATAGCTGCAAAACGACACGATCTGATAACCATCGCCATAAACGATCCCAGAGAGATGGCTTTTCCAGACTCCGGGCTGATAGAACTTGAAGATGCAGAAACCGGGGAAACAATTCTGGTTGATTCAGGAAGTAAACAATTCAGAATGTTTTATGAGCAGGAAATGAAGAAAAGACACACTTCCATCAGTAACCTATTTAAGACTTCAGGTATTGATGAGATCCGCATTTCCACTGAAACCGGTTATGTAGACCCTCTGGTTCACTTTTTCAAAAAGCGTGAAAGAATGCTGCGTAGATAACTTATGTGCCTTACCATTAATGATAAAGATCTTAATTCTCAAATCGAAAGTTTATTACCCGAAATAACCAGTATTCGCAGGTTAATACACCAGAATCCCGAGCTCTCAGGATCTGAAAAGGAAACTGCCAGGCTGGTTTATGACAATCTTAAAAAAATTGGCCTGAAGCCCTCCTTTCATCTTGACAAAACTGCTGTTACTGCATTATTGAATAATGGCAGAGGTAAAACGATTGTGCTTCGGGCAGATATGGATGCCCTGCCGATAGAGGAACAGACCGGTTTGACTTTTGCCTCAAATAAAAAGGGTATTATGCATGCCTGCGGACACGATTTACATACCGCGATTCTTCTGGGCGCAGCTTCAGTGCTTAACAAGATCAGAAACAGATGGAAAGGCAATGTACTTTTCCTATTCCAGCCATCAGAAGAAGTGGAACCCGGAGGGGCTTACAGACTCATAAAAGACAGTGTTTTTCCCAAAAAGGCAGATGCTGTCTTTGGTTTACATGCCTCTGTAGATCATCCTTACGATGTAATCGGGGTCAAGGAAGGAGTAGATTTTGCTGGTGTCACCACCTTTGACATAATAATCAAAGGTAAAAGTGGGCATGGGGGAACACCAGAAAAAACGATAGATCCTATAGTCTGCTCTGCAGCAATAATATCCCAATTACAGACCCTGATCAGCCGGGAAGTATCCAGATTTACTCCTGCTACACTTACCATCGGTTCTTTACATGCAGGAAGTATCAGGAATATAATTCCAGATCAGGCAATTATGCAGGGTACGCTGCGCACACACTCCAAAGATTGTATGAATTTGATGGTAAAGCGGATAGAAGACATGGTTCTTTCGACCGCCAGATCTTTCAGAGCAACCGGGGAAGTTTTCTTTAACCGCTCTTACCCGCCTGTTTACAACAATCCGGATCTGCTGAATCAGTTTGCAAATGAATTTAAAGCACTTGCAGGTGCTGATTCCTTAGTGCAAAGAACAAATCCCTCAATGTATGCAGAAGACTTCGCATACTATCAGGAACTAGTTCCGGGAATTTTTGTGCATCTTGGTGTAAATGACCAGAAAAAAAAATCTGAGATAAATGGTATCCATTCCTCCAAATTTAATCCGGACGAAAGGGCCATTAAAACCGGTATCACTGCACATATTGCATTCGCTCTGAAAATCCTGCACCCATAAGGGGGGGCAACACCACTCAGTGAAGAAGCCTGTGGGGGATCACATTATTTTAATTATTCAATATATTTGTTTTCACTTTTGATAATAATATCCATAAACTGCTCGGCAGAGTTGGCACTCATCAACTTTTTTCTTACATCCTCATAAGACATGATACGAGAGAGAGAGGAAAGTATATGGGTATGTTCTGCTGAAGTATTCATGGGGGAGATCATCATAAAAAGCAGATGAACCGGTTGTTCGTCGATGGCATTGAACTCTATACCATTTTTATGACGAGCCGCCACCATATAAAGACGATCGATACCGGAAATTCTGGCATGTGGTATGGCAATTCCATAACCGATTCCTGTTGACATGTCGTTCTCACGTTCCAGAATTTTCTGTGATATGTTATCCCCATCCTGCAACCCGTGCAACGAAGCCATAAAACGAGCCATCTGCGTAAGCACATCCCGCTTATCGATACTGTTAAGATCAATGAGAATGGCGTTTTTCTGAAGAAGATCCTGAACTTTCACGTACAATCCTTTGTTTTTTAGGTATAACTATCAAAAAGACCCTGAAATCTTTTAAAATCCTGTTTTCCAGTAAACTTTGAGTCAGCAATTCATCCAGTAATTATTCAGCAGAGAAAGGGCTATATAGAAGCATTATACCATTAAGTATTGGAATCTCTACGAAAAATCGCATTTTTTTTTCTGCGCTGTGTAGCAACTAATACTCGTCCTACAATATAAATTACAAAACCAGCTATAGTCACACCAAAGGCTAATTGCGGTACAAAATTACCCATAAAACGAGTCTGCATATAAAACAGCAGCCCTCCAAGAGCGACCATAAACCCTATAACCATTACATAGATGCTGTGAGAAAGAAGATATTCATATACTTTTTTAAACATAAACGTTAATGCCCCTGTTTGAAGGTTATATAAAATGATTTCTGTCTAAACGTTTTTCAAGAGTACACCAGACGTGTTCTAAAATAATTGCCCAATCTTCTGGCAAAAAACAGCAACACTCTGCAACTTAGAACTATCACCTAATATTTTGTCTGTTCTTTCATAGAAGAATCTGGTGGCCCCATCATCCTAAAAACCGCAGTAGGTGACGATGAAGAACTGTAAGATATTGATGCAGAAAGGACTGAAAGCCTTTATGCGCAATAGATTACGTGTTATTCGCGTCAATCTACTGCGGTTTTTAGGATTATTTCTAATCTCTTTTTCCACACTGAACTGGTCATTTATTTGGCCCTATGGAATCCTTTTTGGGCCCTGGAGGTTTTCTCTTTCCAGTTTTTTTTTTGCGAATCATAATTCGCCGATATTAACTGTAAAAGTCGATATATTGAAAAGGAGTACGTAGAAAAAACATTTATAATCACTGTTGTCAATAGTCCGGAGTGCCATCACCTGTTTTTTCTGGTGCTACTGTTGATGATTTTAGAAACCATTAACTGGCTTGCACAACGCAGCGAGTAATCCTTTCCAGACTCGATGTATCTACCATGCAAAGTATAACAGATTTTGTGTGGTGAGATGGATTTGTCAAAAACCTTTTTATTTGACAGAATAATCCCTGTACCAATATTGGAGAAAAAACGTGCTGATTGCCCTGCTTTGTTCCTGATCCGGTTTGGCTTTAAACTGAAAATGGCCAATTCTCTCTTTTCACCTATAACATAAATTGTGCCATCGTTCTCATTGCAGGTAATGCCTTCAGGCTGGTTCATATCAATTTTTATTTCTGATAATACCTTTCCAGTAGAATCCATTCCGATGATTTTCTTTCCCATCTCATTGAGCATCAATATGTTTCCGTCTTCCAAAGCATAAATTCCTGCAGCATCTCCTTCCAGACCACTCCAAGAAAATGTAGAAATTTCCTGATATTCTATTGGTCTTCCGGTGTTATCAAATAAAAGTTTAAAAAGGGCAGAAGGTCCTTTTTCCTTTACCGCAAAGCCGGATTTTCTGGATGACATGTAAGTAACATCTTCAATACCAGAGTTAGAAGTGTCTTTTTTTATGTATAATATCTGGCAATCATCCTTGTCTATTGAACCATTACAAGATTGGGACAAATTTATCCGGATCACATTTCCGTTTCGTTCTTCGCATACCAGAAAATATCTGTCACTCTGAAATGCAATCCCTTCAACATCATTAAAGCCATTGAGCCTAATGCTGTTCACAAGTTGTCCTGATGTTGTCAGCTCATGAATGTAACAGGAGTTGTTATCTGCAACCAGTAAGGCACCAGTGTTAGGGTCAAAAGCTATACCCGAGAAATTCGAATCAATAGATTGGACATCTTTTTTTGTGACCATTTCATAATCAACAAGAATCTCGGCAATAGATTGCGCAGTCGATAGAGATGTCAATAGCAGTAGCGTAATAAGAGTTTTTTTTAAGGAATACATTTCTTAAACCTGCCAGATAAGGTCATATAAGCTGGGCTAAGTTGTAATTTAATTGGTCCGGAATTAATAATCAAGTAGCGACCTTTGAACATGACATTAGTGGTGGAATGTCAAAACATTAATTTTACTAAAAATATTTTGAAACAGTCAAAGCAGTTTTCTGATTTATTTTATTGTTTTTTACCACTACCTACACACAGAAAAATGCCACTGATTCGCAGCTTTTTTGCTGTTTTTATTGGCATTTCCACTTTGCAATAGGCTTTTTTTTTTGAAAAAAATGTGTTTTTACAAAATTTTAAAATTTTT
>CAYYNL010000025.1:0-33091 GCA_964472925.1 uncultured Fibrobacter sp.
TAACCCTCTCTTAGCTTAAGAGACTATACTGTGCCATTTCTCCTGACGGCAAACACGTTCAACCACATTTTGGTATCAAAAAATTCTTGAAGCATTGCCGTTTGTTCCGGTTCCCCTCGGTAGCAGTATTTTTTTCGGAAGATTTTGCGCATTTTAGAAATAGAGCCGCCTATTTTTTTACCATTCCGCTTTTTTCCAAAAAGATGCTGACTTACAGTAGGTTGTGAGATTCCCAACATATCAGCAATTTTTTCTTCGTTTAATCCATCTTCGAAATGCCATTTTATGATTTGTCGTTGTCTTGCAGTAAGTTTAGGCAAGACTTCGGCAGTGATTAGTTTCACAATCCTTTTCACTAATTCTTCTCTTTGCCACATATGTTCTGAATTGCCGTTATATTCTGACCAGTTTTTGTATTTGGCATCCAGATCATTCCATTGGCTTATATCAAGATGCACCTCATAGGAGTTAATTCTTTCATCTTCTATTCCCGCTTCATTGAAGCCCCCTCCTATTGTTTTTGAGAAACTACTAACCGGCACTACTTATTATACATAATATATAGGTATAAAGATGATAGACTTTTTGAAATAAATCAAAACATTGATCCGATGTTAAACATAGTGGACAAAACGCGCCCCTGAAACTGGAAAAAATACTTGCCATTTACGCCTTTAACTGGTAATATTTATTACCAATATTATAGAAAGGTATAAAATGATAGATATCTTGAAAGAAATAATCGTAGATGCTCAGGAAATGAAGTATGAAACTGGAGTACCCCGCCATTTGAATATCAAAGCGGTACCGGGAAAGGCCACTATTTGCATAGGTGTACGCAGAAGTGGAAAATCAACTTATATGTTCCAGTTAATGCAACAGCTATTGGATAGCGGCGTTTCACAAAAGAATATTCTTTATATCAACTTCTTTGATGATCGCCTTCATAATTTGCAGCATGAAAAACTTGGAATTATCCTGGAAGCATATCACTCTCTTTATCCTGAGAAAAAAAATACAGAAAAAATCTATTGTTTTTTTGATGAGATACAAGCGGTACCCGGCTGGGAACCATTTGTAGATCGTTTAATACGAACAGAAAAATGCCAGGTGTATATAACAGGTTCTTCAGCAAGAATGCTTTCCAAAGAGATTGCCACGCAAATGCGCGGCAGAGCAATTTCATGGGAGATATTTCCTTTTACATTTCAAGAATACCTTGATTACAAAGGTATAAAATATGATGGTCAATTATCAACGCAAAAAAGACTTTTTGTCCAAAAAGCTTTCGAACAATATTGGCAAACTGGAGGATTTCCGGAAGTTGTGCAAATCGAAAAGCCATTGCGCATAAAAACACATCAGGAATATTTCAATGCGGTGCTTTTTCGGGATTTAGTGGAACGTCATGACATATCCCACCCAAAGGCACTGTCTGATTTAGCACATTTCCTTACTGACAATACTGCATCATTATACACAATCAATAGCCTTACTGGTTATTTAAAATCTCTTGGACACAAAGTTCCCAAGTCAGTTGTTACGGACTATTTAGAATGGTTTGAAGATGCTTATTTTCTATTCACGGTAAGGATTTTTGACGCTTCTCTGGCCAGAGCCAATACCAATCCTAAAAAAATCTACTGTATTGATCATTCTTTGGTTACCTCAATTTCTTCGGGCATTCTTGTTAATTCAGGCCGTCTACTTGAGAATCTGGTTTTTACAGCTCTTCGGCGAATATACCAGAATATTTATTACTACAAAACAAAAGCTGGACGAGAAGTGGATTTTGTTGCACAAAAACCAGATCGCAGTCGAATATTAGTGCAGGTTTGCGAATCGATGGCAGAACCACAAACTCGTAAAAGGGAAATTGCAGCTATCAGTGAAGCTATGGCTGAATTAAAATTAGGGGATGGATACATCATTACACGCAACGATGACGAGCAAATAAAAGTGAATTCAGGCACAATTTATATCGTACCAGCCTGGCGGTTTTTATTGAACATGGCTGAATTAAATATTTAGATAGTCTATAATTTTGCATATTCCATATTCTTCTCATAGCGGAACCAAATCGCACACCTTGGCGCAGGTTGCGACGAAATCTTACCTTCGTAAGAAACTATATCTTACAAAAGCAAACCAAACGTGCCAAACGTCGGCGATTCTGTTGCAAAGGAAAGATATATTCTCCCAACCCTGCGCTTGCAATTGCGCTTGTAGTAAAAACTTACCTTTATAGACTTTCGCTGTCATTTACAGTCAATTTGGGGAAGATATCCGACTTTAAAACTCTTGATATTTCTCTCGTAAGTCTTGGAAAATGACATACATAGGCAACTACTGCCCCCTCTTGTCATATATAGACAAAGAGCGGGCGATGAGAATCGAACTCACATGGCCAGCTTGGAAGGCTGTATAAGTAGAGATATAAGCATTTGACAAACAAAGGATTAGAGATTGCTCAATCTGCGCTTGCAGTAAACCTTGCAGTTAATATAGGCGTGTCTAGTCATCTCCAGGCTTGTCCTGTCAGAATTATTTACGAATGGCCAGTCATTTGCTGTCACTTAGTACTAGGTGTAGGTCGAGGATTTTTACCTCGACTCAACCCTACGATTGCAGTAAACCTTGCAATCACTTTAGGCACGTCCTGTCAATTATTCGATCTATTGATTTGGAAGAATAAAAGCAATTCTAGTTTTAAACCTTGGTGAGATGTAAGAATTTTTTTCTTGTCTATCCAGCATTACTCCTCTTACTGATAATCTCGTCAGTCTATAATTTTTAGAACCATTACTTTTCAAGATAATCGCATTATTTTTTTTAGAGATTTTTATATCTCCAATTATAGTCCATTTTTTTGCGTTATCAGCAATTCCGATTATTCAAAAAATCACAAATATCCATCTTTTAGTCATAAGTGGCTATTGTTTAATTTGCATCTCAACTATAGATTGATGTTATAAAATTATAATGTGTGCAGTTCAAATCTTCTTCGTTTTATGGAGGTGTGCAATATGTCAAGAGTCATCAAATGTTTGGACAGAACAATCATCGGTTTGATTTTTGCTATAATCTTTTTGAATATACTATTTTGCTCTAATTGGTCATTTGTGCAAGCCAAATCAGAGCAGTTGACACCAAACATTGATAAAGAACCCTTTCAACAGGAACCTACCTTGACAGAAGATTTGTCACAGAGAAACTCAAACGGAAGAGTTTGGGGAATTACTAAATGGCAGAAAGAAATAAATCCTCAAACTAACGAATCAAATAATGTTTGTATAAAGTCGTATATAAGAGAAGTAGGTTGTGGAATTTGTTATAAAGATTCAAATGACAATTGGCAAGTTACAGATACTTCATGGAAGCAAACAGAAAACGGTTTTGTAATGGACAAAGCTGGTTATTCTTTAAAAATCGGTAAGACAGCAAACGCATTGCTTTATTATGACCTCGAAGGCGACATTCTAACCTTAAAAGCTGATTCTATAAAAATTTACGATGGGCAAAATATTTCATCTTTTGCGTCTATAAATGAAACCAAAGGCTTTATCGATCCAAACAATAAAACCATATTGATTTATCCAAACGCATTTGGAAATAGCATAGATTTGGAAATACAGGCTCAGCCTGGAGGTTTTCATCAAAATGTTATATTCAGGAATAAATTTAACCTGCCCGCAGGGATTCAAAAAGAAAAAGCCAAGATCTTCTTATATACCCAACTGGGACTCGAGGAATACCTTAGGAATTCCCAAAGCAACGGGAGTGTAGTAAAACTTTCACGCGATCAAAAAAACATAACTGCGGCAAGTTTAGATATTAGCCAATTCTCCAAATCCAATATTGATTTTGTTGTCGAAAAGGAAGGCATGAAAACCGTCACGCGGCACAGCTTTGCTAATTCAGAAATTATGCAAAACAGTAAAATGGGCAAACTCAAAAAATGGACAGTTGCAGATAAACAAATCATTCGCGATATTGAGAACAAAACATATCTTGTTGAAAGTCTTGATTATTCAAAGATGAATGAAGCAATTTATCCTGTCGTTTGGGATTATCAAACTGTCTCAGGGCCAATTAATGCCCCCACAGCATGGTATGCAGATGCAACATATTATGTAAGTCAGGATATTATTCTTGGCAGCGGTATTGAACTTAAAATTGAACCTGGAACTATTATCAAATTTAATACCGGCAAAAAGATTGACGCCAGTAATGGTAAACTGACGGCTAAAGGAAATCCTTATGAATATATTATATTCACTAGCAAATACGATTCGACAATGGGAGACAATATTAGCACAGGAACACCAACCAAATCGGACTGGAACGGATTATATTTGTCAGGTACAAGTAAAATTGATTTTTGCAAGATTGCCTATATGGAAAATGGTATTAATTGCCAACTTTCCGGCAATGTCTATTGCGAAGTTGCAAACAGCATTATACAAAATTGCTATTATTATATGGTTAATGTTACTGACACTTCTAATGTTACCGGCGGAACACTTCAAATTAAAAATAATCTGATGAACAATAGTTCCTCTTGCGAGACCGGCATAGGGATCGGCTTGTCAACAGACCCAATTGATAATTTGGTGTGTGGGATTTCAAATAATACCATTGTCAATATGGAGCTTAATGGAATATTTGCCCATCCCAATGATGAAACATGGCAAGCAATGATCATTCGCAACAATCTTATCTGTTCATGCGGTGAAGGCATCAACGCCAACCAGAGTTTTGATTACACAATAAACCATAACGGATACTATAATATTCAATATCTTTATTCCTGGCCCGATGACAAGACCTGTTCTGTTTCTCCATTTGACACAACAAATACTTATCTTGGTTCACACTATCTTAATAGTGTAACCAATGGCGGAGCATTATTGCAAAATGCAGGCTATGGCAATGTGACTGATTATTATGATGTGCCGAATAACTGGTCTGTTCGTGCAGTATCGGATGCAGACCATTTATATACTACCGCCACAACGCTTTCGGCGGACGCTACTTGGTGTCCAAATTACAGTATTTGCGATACATGCGTTGTTGATATCGGCTATCATCACCCTAGAGTGGATTATCTATTGAGGGCAGATGTAACAGTGCCCAGTGGAAAGACTTTGAAAATTGTGCCTGGTACGATTGTCACGATGGGAGGAGGGGGACCTTATAACAGCGGAACTATCTATGTTAGTGGTAAAATCATTGCCCAAGGTGAACCTTTTGACAGAGGCTATATTCATTTTATTCACTATGCTTCTGCATCCGCCAATTGGGATACTGTTTATAATTATGGAGGTACGACGTATCCATATATTTATTTACAAAACACATCTGATGCTGGCTCCATGGTTAATTTTCTGAAGATTAATAATTTGCGAGGGCTGCGAATATGTAAGGTGCTATCCCATCCTGTTCATGATAATATTTTTAAGTTCAATTATTATGCTCTTTCGATTAATACTTCCGACGGCGATCTAGAGATAATAAATAACTTGTTTGTAAATAATTATTGTGGCCTTACAAAAGGTGGGTCTCAACCGTCCCTTGTAAAGAACAATAATTTTCGTGGGAATACGTATGGTTTACAGATTTTTACTTCAAACGCAAATATTCAAAACAATATAATTACTGATTCTTCATATGGAATTTGGTTGCAAAGCGGCGTAGGTAATATAACAGAAGCGTATAATGCTTTCTTTAATAATACACACCATTATGGTAACGGTCTACTACTTGCCTCGACAGATTTTGCAGGACAGCCGACAGCGAATTATGCAGCACCAATAACTTCTGCTGATTTTCTTACTATACAGAATTGGAGCGATTTTACAGACGGATTTTATCTGCCGCAAAATTCTGATTTAGTTGATGGCGGAAATTCAGCGGATGGTCCGATGTGCGGCTATACAACCAATCCTGTTAACAGCACAATTGACAATAACAGACGTGATATTGGTTATCATTATCCAACGACGAGTTATGAAAACTTCTGGCTTGGAAACTGTTCGCAGCCGCCGGTGGCAAAATTGTCAATAATTCCAAATAATCCGGTTCCTAATAATAACCATCTGACCGCCTATGTAATAGCGAATAAACAAGTTTTACTTGATGGCAGCTACTCGCAGGCAAACGGTAGTTCTACGATAATCAAATATCAATGGGATTTTGACGGTGATGGCAAATATGATTACGCCGAAGGCGGCGTTGTACATCCGGATGGAACCGCTGACGGCAGAACGTGGCGAAGTTTCGATTCCACCTGCAGTGTATCCCTGATGGTTACAGACTCGGCAGGCAATTCAGATAAGGTAACTATAAATGTTATAGTAAACGCTGATTCGGAGAATAGCATCCAAGGTGACGGTCTTCCAGATGCATGGGAAACTTTGTATCAGGTAAGCGAACCTTCAAGCGATGATGATAGTGATGGTTATAATAACTTGTGTGAATATATGCATGGCTCAATTCCTAAAGGAACCGGAGCTTCGGCCAGCACGCCTGCTGCCGGTGTCATCGTCGCACATGGCGGAGCTACGCCCATTCAAAACGCCATTGATGCGAGCATTGCTAATGATACGATTATCGTTTTGCCGGGAACGTATGTCGAAAGTATAAATTTCAGTAAGCCCGACCGTACTCTCAGAAGTATCGACCCTGATAATTGGGAGATTGTTGCTAAAACTATTATACACGATGAATCATCTTACGACGAAGATATATCCATTGGCAGCCCGGCCGATACAGATACCATACTGGAAGGGTTTACTATTAAAGGGCCGCACAGTTTTGATTGGAATGGTACTTGGAATGGAGGAGTTGGTTTGTATATTGATGGTGTATCACCAGTTATTCGCAAATGTATAATAACGCAATATGGTGATAGTATAATGTTGTCCGACTCATCCGCTAATATAAAGAATTGTTTTATAGTGAGAAACGCTGATGGGGTATGGAATTGGGGTGACATACCCACCATAGATAGTTGCGTGTTTAGCAATAATAATTGTGGGATAACTAATATGGACGGTTCAATGGAGTTGAGAAATTGTACAATAATAAAAAATTACAATTGGGGAATTTGGAATGAAGGAGTTGTGAGCATATATAATACAATTCTGTGGGGAAATGATACCGCAATAGAGAATTATGGCGATACTTATACATACATTTGTCACGTGCAGGGTGTGCAGCAGGATTCACCGGAATTTGCATATATAGAAAATCCAGCGGGTCCTGATGGTTTATATGGTACCAGGGATGATGGTTTAACGTTGAAAACAAACAGCCCTTGTATCGATACCGGAAATAATGCTTACGTTACCAGTTCCGAGGATATAACAGGAAAGACTCGCGTAATCGATGGTGACCATACAGGCAGTCCGACTGCCATCGTAGATAAAGGCGCTTATGAGCTTAACAAAATCTGGTATGTTAAAACAAACGGCAGCGCAACTAATAATGGTTCTAGCTGGACGACAGCAAAAACACTAACCAGCGCACTTTCATCAGCTTCGACTGGTGACGAAATATGGGTAGCGGCGGGAACATACAAACCAGGCTCACTACGAAGCGATTCATTCCAGCTTATCGAAGGTGTTTCAATTTATGGCAGATTCGAAGGAACTGAAACTGATTTTACCGATAGAGAAGCGGCAAATCAGACAATTCTTAGCGGCGATATAGATACATCAGGCGATAACGACAGTTTCCATATTGTCAAAGGCGGCGTCAATTCTGTACTGGATAGCTTCATTATTCGAAATGGTCGCGCTGACTATGCCGGCAGTTCGGAATCTGACGGGCTTGGAGGAGGTATTTACAGTGATGAGGCTATGACCGTAAGAAATTGTTTTATAGAGGATAATTATGCTGACCGAGGCGGCGGTATTTATGTCAGTCCGAAATGCGATTCGATACAGGTTTCCAACTGTGTTCTGTCAGGCAATGATGCCGCAAGCGGCGGCGCAGTGTCCAATGCGGGCAATTTGTCAGAATTTGTAAATTGTACGATAGCTGAAAATACTGCTGATGGACCCGGAGCAGGTTTGATTAATACAGATATGCTTGTTATTGAGAACTCTATAGTCTGGGATAATCTTATCTGTACAACGCCGAGCAGTCTTTATAATTCTGCCGTGAATAATAAAGCTTTTATTTTCAGTTCTGATGTTCAAGGCTGCATAGATGATGTTACAGAGCAATGGGTCCCATCATTCGGCAACAACTGTGGCGGAAACATTGACGATGACCCTGATTTTGATTCATTAAGTTCTTCTGGTTTGGAATTGGTAGAAACAAGTCCATGCATAAACGCCGGTGATAACTCGATTGTTTATGAAGCATGGGATATAAGAGATTGGATTCGTAAGTGGGATGGTCATTATAATGATAATTTCATTGTTGACATTGGTACATACGAATGCCGTGGTCATTGTACTTGGTTACGACAGGTTCATTTTTCGGGTGTATTGACAGGTGATGGAGGAGGATCTTATAGTCATGCTGGATTATCAGTTGCATTTGAAGATGACGGTGCAAGCGATATACTCGAACCCACATTGCCTCCATATTATGGATATTATCCCGATGCATGGGAAGTATTAACAGATACAAATCCTTCGTCACTAGACGGTATTGCTATACATGAAGGGACAAGAATTCGGATATGGTCGGGCACAAATTATACTGGAGATCTTGTGCTTAATGTATGTGGACCAGCGATTATCATAAATGCTATGTGGATAGACGATTCACGTTACGCTCCCATAATGGCCGCGGATTTTTCGGCCACAGGTCACCGAACGCTACAAGCTGAATTCCCGCCAAGTGTCAGATATTGGAGCAATGACCCACGGATTCATCCTGAAGGCGAGGAGTTGATGCACAATGATCCTTATTGTTACGGAACTAAAGAACTCGCAATATGGGGAAAAGGTTCAATTATTATTGATGCGGCACCATAGTATCACTATGGAGCGAAAAGTTTTAAAATGATAAACTGGAGGCTATATGCGAAAAGTTTTAATGTTTACAATTATTTTGCTGACTTGTGTAAACTGTAAGGCTTCTACTCTTATTGTCGACCAAAACACTCGGAATGGAAGCTTTGAAACAGGACAACTGGAGCAATGGTTCGACCCATCAGGCCAAAATAGAGCGACTGTCATTGATGATGCTTTATTTGCGTCCGATGGCTCATATTACTTGGAGATGGATGGCATCGGGCCAATAGGGATGGGAGTCGCGATATCACAGTACCTTTGTATAGATGAAAATGCAGGTGCAACGTTTACGTTTAGCATAGATGCAAAAAATGGAATTTATGCATTCGATGAATTGCGAGTCAGCATTTATGCCCTGACTCTTAATGGTTATATATATGGCTCTGCCGATAAGATATTTATTATGCCAACCGAAGGGGCAAATGGATGGGTTACATTTACTGGTACTGAAAATTTTAGTCAAGAGGAATGGCAGGATGTCCGTGTGCTGTATTTTATTGTTGGGTACTGTGGAGGTGGATTGGGCTTTCTTGATAATATAATTTTAGCACAAATTCCCGAACCGATAACAATTTTATTCTTTGGCATCGGCGGTTTGATTGTGCGAAGAAAAAGATAATTTAAAATTTAGAGGATGGAGAAGATAAACAAGAAGCAAAACATAGAACTTATATGCAATTCACTTCATGGTACGCAGAATTTCTATACCGCTTGTAGAACTTTAAAAGTCCGCCAAGACGTTCCTGGCAGACTATTTCTCCTTTGCCATCCGGTGGAGGATCAATAATTTTATTATTGAGCGATTGGTGCGCCCGCTCTTGATGATAATGTTCGATGTAATTTTCTACAATGTACCTCAGATGATCTTCTCCAATATCAGCATTCGATCTAGAAATTCATATTTTTTGCTGCGAATAAGCCGCTCCACAAATGGATTGAAATTTGGAGCAAGTGGCATTGACTTAATAGCTTCAACACCCCCTGCTTTTAAAATATTAATGAATGCATTTGTGTAGAGTGGATCTCTGTCATGAACTACATATTTCTTCTCTTTTAAAAAACCGCAGAATGGATCAGTAAGATTCTTTCCAATTTGTTTTAACCAGTCGTCATGTGCCTGCTCTATAATACCCACAATTTCTACTTTCCGTGTTGCGTAGTCTATGGCAACAAGAACCATGTATCGGGTCAATCCTTTTAACGTATAAACTTCTGCGGTAAAGAAATCTATAGCCGTTAGTGACTGCCAATGGGATTTTATGAATTCTGCCCACGTTGTTTTTTTCTTTCTATCCGGCTGAGGTTCTAATCCTTCTTTTGTTAATATATTTGCTATGGTTTTAACACTGACTTTGAACTTTAAATATTTCAGTTGTCCTTGAATGCGTGTATAACCCCAGTCCCGATTTTGGCTGGCCATCTTAATTATAATATTCCGCAATTCTTCAGATATTGGCGGCCGGCCCATATTGCGATTTTTGTCGGGTAAGCAGGAGACGTTACCGCCTCCCACTCCCCTAAGAACCGTGCATGATAGTTTCCCATCACACGGCTCAAGCCTCTTCTTGAGGTGTCGTGTATGAAACACCCGGTACAGTCACAAGTTTGATTCTCTTGAATGGACAAAAGACTTTCTTCTTTTGTCGTTTTTCAAAATAACTCCACCAATAGGGGTCGAATGGGTTAGCATTTTGTTGTATTTTTATGTGACGCACTATCTTTATTCTTGCCACAGAAAATAAGTAGCACTCTTTATCAGATTTAGTGTCACTGAACAACCATTGTCGGTTGCCTTTGCTAACAAAATACCGCTTTCTTATCCATCTTTTTCCCTTGCAGGAATGATGGGATATTGCCCAACTCCAAACACATTTCCACACTTGAAAGTCTACCCATGCAAAAATTCTTTTACTGACGACATGACGGTAATAAGTCGCCCATCCTCGCAGGATTGGATTGAGGCGATGAATCAGCGTCTTGGCATTTCCACCTTTTCCACGGCCACTCTTGGCTATTTCTCGAATTTTATCCAGCATCCGCTTGGTACCCTTCTTTGAAGGTTTAATCAGAAGCTTCATGCCATATTTTCTGACATTAAATCCAAGAAAATCAAAACCTTTTTCGATATGCGTAATGACAGTTTTTTCCTTCGAGAGAACCAAACCTCGTTCAATCAGGAATTTTTCAATCATCGGCTTGACCTCATTTTGCAGTAAATCTTTTGATGCACCAGTTATAATGAAGTCATCAGCATAGCGAATAAAGTGAACCATGGTGGGCCTGCCCACCCGCGAACGATAGTATATTTGACCATTAATCTTATGGAGGTATTTGTAACGCTCATTAATTAGACGCTCAATACCATCCAGTGCCATGTTGGCCAGCACAGGAGATATAATTCCTCCTTGTGGCGTTCCATCATCAGTATTGAAGAATTTAGCTTTTTCAACATATCCAGCTTTGAGCCACTGACGGAGAATTCGTTTCTCCATCGGGATATGTTGTAGCAGCCAGTCATGGCTGATATTATCGAAACAGCCTTTAATGTCACCTTCAAGTATCCATTGCGGGGCATCCTTTGATCCTAGAACAATAAAACTTTGCCCTATTGCATCAGCCGTTGATCGACCTCTGCGAAATCCGTAGGACGTTCTATCCGCAGTGGTTTCCGCAATTGGTTCCAGCGCCAAGAGGTATAATGCCTGCATGGCCCTGTCTTTCATTGTTGGAATACCTAAAGGACGTTTCTTGCCGTTTGCTTTTGGAATATAGACTCTACGTAGCGGTTTAGTTTTATACTGTTGAGGGTTCAATTCCACCACAGCTTTAGTTCTCTGTTTTGAAGTTGTCCAAAGTTGACCGTCTACTCCTGGAGTAAATTTGCCTTTGTTTTGTGTGACTCGTTTTACAGCAAGGGCTTTCGCCGAAAACGAACGGGTCAGGATTCTTGACAATGATCTTACCTTGCCATGTCTTCCTTCCCGTTGTGCCTTCACGATTCGTGCCTGAAGTTTCCTTACCGATTCCTCGGCTTTATTCCAATCAATGGAATTCCAGTCGAGATTCCCGGAGACGCGCATGTTATCCGATTTCTCTGGTATAACATTCATGGTTCGCTTTCCTCCTTTATATAGGCTTCTTCATACGTTATCGTGATAAGAGACCAGTCCGAAGTCAGCACGCTTTCGCGTCATAGCATTGGCTATTATCCCAATCATTACAATCGGGCCTTTGCTTTCTCGAACATCCTTTACCCACATATCCTTAGGCATTCCTTACGGCATGCTTTCCTTGTGCTCCAGGAGATATATGGGCTTACTCTGTTCCGTTTCGTTGACTGAATGGGTTAGGCTCTGCTTATTCGCCGAGGGAAAAAAAAGTCTACGGAAGCGAAGGAAGCTCAAACCGCTTTACCATTCCCCAGCCTTTTTGGCTTGAGTGTATCAGCATTTTTCACTCATTTATACGTAACGGCGTTTAACAGCAATTCACATCTATTAACCATACCATTCAAGCCTTGCTCCCACCTACATTAGTGCTTGCAGGTAACACCGATTTCACAACCGGTTTTTCGGGCTACGTTGTCCCCAAAGCTTTCACACCGCCAGATTACTCCAGCCGCATGTTCGGGTAGGCTACTGCTGGTAGAACAGCAGGTCAGGTCTGATATGAGCCTGACAATCATGCAAAACAGCTTTACAGATCGCACCGAGCCATCGTATTTTCTTGCAATAAGCATTCGATGCCAACGCATGAGCGTTTCGGGCGAAAATATGCCACATATTTCACTCAAACCATTGCGGCCAATCCTTTTGGCTAATACCGCTAATTTTCTTCGTTGCTCGTCTGAAAGAATAATTCGCTTCTTGCCAATTTTTTCTTTGAGAATGGCATTTTCAGTTTTTAAATACTCAATTACATCCTGCTGATGCTGGTTAATCCAGCCGGCAAGCATTGTTAAAATCATTGTCCAAGGACGAATTTTCATAAAAATCATTCTCTATTTATTGGTGAAGATATTCATTTTGAAGTGTTAATTCCCGGCATAAAAGCCGAGCGATTATTGCAATGATTGGTACATTTAACCACCTATGAAGAACTCAAAGTCAAGTAATATTTTTTCCACTACACGAATTTTTTTGCTTTGAGGGCATCCGTGCTTATATATTTTCCTATGACACTTTCATTACCAGAATTTATTCTATTGATTGCTTCAGCTCAAAAAACATTACTTTCGACATCTCTTCTTTTGTAAGATTAACGACAACATATATGTTGCCAACCACCTATCGGGAACTTGCCTTTATTCCGGCAGTTCATAAAAAGAATTGAGGCAGAGCTTAAAAGCAAAGGTTCATTCATTTACGGGGACCGTTCAAATACTCCAAACGTCCAGCGGTTAAAACGGAACTCTTTGTTTCACTGCAAATATGATAATCGATATTGTAATGTCTTTGCAAAAGAGCTTTCAATCAGCAGCAATTTGTTCACGGCAAAATCTGACTGTGCCATTTTCATAACTGCTTTTCCACATACCCCACATTGCCGTCAGCATTTTTCGTGCTACGGTATGACGGGCATTCGATTCTACTATACCATTTTTAATCATCCTTACATAATCATCCTTGAATACATTGTCCTTCTGCTTGATAGCACTTATCGATGCGCCCAGAACTGCATTCTTTAAAACTTTATTGCAATTCCAGGGCAATTGCAATCTTGCAGGTTTTGGTCTTCCTTTGCTATCTGTTCCACTGGTTGTTCGCATAAGACCAACGCCGCAATATTTCCATAACTTATTTTTTTTCTTGAACCGAAAAGGTGTATCTAAATATGCAAATAACGTTGTTGCCCTTATTAAGCCTACACCGACAATTTGTTGCCAGATTTTTATAATGGGATAATTTTTTCCAAAACGTATCAATTGTTTTTTTGCCAGATGAGTCTGCTGTGCGGCAGCATCGTAACCAATGAACAGCATATTCAATTGCTCCGAAAGAGAACTCTGCGCCATCTGATTCAGCCATTTGATACGATTTTGTGGGTTTCTTATTATGCAGCGGGGCATTTTAATGCCCTGCATTCTGCAAACTGCTCGAATTTTATTAATGCTGCGAACTGCATCTTTGACTCTGTCGTGATAGAGAGTAACCCATTGTTTGAACTGGGCTTTTTTATCATCATCGCTGTGATAAACTTCCTTTAGAAAGCCGCCTTCAAGCAACATCGCCAGTTTTGCGGAATCTATTTTGTCATCATGATCGCCATCAGAGCTGATGAGTTTGTTTCTGCGGGGTTCAGCAATGATGAATTTATCAACTTTTTTTAGCAAATTTCGGTAAAGCCAGCCTGCCATTGGGCCTTCCTCAATAGCCATTAATTTCTGACCTTTGATTGAGTCCAGGGCTGTTGCAACGGCAGATATTGATGTTGGCAGAGCAGATCTTTGCCTGACTTGGCCTTTATGCCTGATTGCCATTTCAATATTATTGCTATGCACATCAACTCCAATATAATATGTACTGTTCATAGGGCTCCTTTCGCATAAATGTAATGGGTTTACTATTATACCCAAGGATGCCCTTTCTTCATATTTTCATTTACTAGCATTGGTTTGATCCGTTGTTGTTTCCATCGGCAAAATTTACTATAAACTCTTGATTTTTCAAGAATTAAACAGTATAATGAAGGCATAATTTAATGAGCCGTATATATTTGTACCGCACGGGATATCTTGCCGACAAATATTCAGTGGTTGGGTTTAATCTTCCAACAGGTGTCCCATTTACCTATATTCATTTATTAACTATACTCACCACTTTCGGTATTGGCGTCGCAATATGCCTCATCTGTATCATTCCAATGCCTGGCCAGAAAAAACTTCGCGATGCTGTCCCATTCATCATGGATATTAGATTTCTGCCAAATATAATTCGTGCGCAGGTATTAGCACATAGTTCAAATCCTGGCCTCTTCGTCTGGGCACTTTCCGGATTCCGTGGCCGTTCTGCACAAATCGCAATTAAAGAAATTCAAGATAAAATATCCGATGCCTATCCTGATGTCCGTAAAGCCGCCTTCAATACAATGTCGCAGATATCTCCCGATCTCATAAAACACGAAAATTTAGAAACCTTTCCTGTTCAGCAATTTTTGGTCAATTGCCCCAATGCAAAAGTTTGGATGGATGCCTATAACAAAGGAACATTAGGTAAGGCTGTTGAACAAGTCTGCCGGTTACAGCAGGCGAAGATAATGGAGATACTCGAATTATATGGACAAATAGATTCCCTGGCCTTGCGCAAAGAAATCGCGTTAGGTCTCGCTAATGGAATCCAAAATCATCGTGCATTTTATAAAATATTAACTCGCGAAACAGTCGTTCCCGGCTCATGTTTTACAAAGCTGGTCAGCAACCTTCGAAAAGTGACACACAAACTTCCGATAGCGAGAGAAATAACTGGCGAAATAATTAATAAAATTGAGGAAGATTTCCATGCCGCTAACTATCCTGCCGTGCTGCGAGGATGCTGCGATTTAAATAAAAATATGACATCATCTGCCAACCTGGAAAATTCTACCCTACCCAACATTATTACAAAACTTTGCAGTATCGCCGAATCCAGAGCCCAAAAAGAATACTCGCACGTAGAGATGCTTCTCGGATTGTTCTTGACTCTGCGGCAGTTCGACAAGGGTTTAAATTATTGCAATCAATCAGCATCCGATGTTGTAGCATCAGTCGATTGCAGATAAACGAATGACGGACATTCGAGAGCTGGATGATTTCATCAGCCGGTTTTCCCAAAACCATTGCACCCGTTCTGCCATTGCCAATAGGGATTGCTTCCACCATTGAGAAGACGGTTTGTCATCAAAAAGAATCATTTTCCTTTTTAAAATATTAGTTCCATTTTACAGACTTATTTTCTTTTGAAGTGGTCTGCCCGAACTCACAACCCGAACTCTCGACTTTCAGCTTGGGAACACAAACTAGGCACTTTTAAGCACTTATCAATAAAGCACTTATGACGTAAGTCTTTTGGCCGCAAAAACCTATGCGGTCAAATCTGTAACTGGTTGTCTCATGGCGCAACCTACTTTTAGGCCAAAGTTACAACGAAAGTTACAATTTATATGTTTTCACATTGCTTCAAAGATTATTTTCTGGTTCAAGATACAAGCATTTAAAACATAAAGAGTTGCATACAGCTCAATCTGCGATTGCAGTAAACCTTGCAGTTGCTGCTGGCATCTCCAGGCACATATAGGCCTTTCGTGTCAAAATTACAAACGAGAGACCTGTCATTTGGTGTCACTTACCTTGTAAAAAGTCCGCCATCCATTAAGGCTGCCCTCTTGTAGAACTTCAAAAGGCCACCAAGACGTTCCTGACAATTTTTTTCGCTGTGCCCTTTGGGTGGAGGATGTTCTTAAAAAAAATAATCACATCAATTAATTTTGAATCCTTTTTAATACGAATATATTAACAAATCTGTTAAAATAGGATAAGAGTCAGAAGCAATAGCGGTCAATTCATCTTTCACAAAATCGGAAGAAAATACATTGCAATGCAGATTCTTCGAGACAAAAACATAATCAATGCGAGATGTCGGATTATTGGCTAAATTGAATGTATCAATATACGCTTTAGCAAGCACAATTTTAACGGGTGATTCATACGGAAAGGTATTCAAATCGCCTGCAAAGAGTTTATCGCATTCGACAAGTGCGGAAATTCGCATAACTTCATTGGCCTGCATAACGGCAACTTCATTATTTGTAAAATCAAAATGCGAAGCCAGGAATCCGATAATTCGACCATCAACATTTACAAGGGATAAAATGCACGCACGAGTCTCCTCATCAGCATAGTGAGGCAGCGGATAATTTTTCACATATTCAATCGGGTACTTACTAAGAATAGCGTTACCGAATTTTCCGGACATCGCAGCGGGGCCAAAATAATAATACATGTTCAAACGCGAACCAAGCCATGCGGCCTGATTCACATAATTCGAACGTGCCATGCCGTTCTCGACTTCCTGCAGAGCAACGATATCTGCCTGAGCCTGTTCGATAACAAGCGCAATGCGTTCCAAATTGAGAACGCCATCATTGCCGACCGCGTGATGGGTATTAAATGTCATGACATGCAATCGTTTAGGAAATGTGCCTGTTTGCCAGTTTGCCGCGATATTGGCCAAATCAATGAAATTATAATCAATGCACCAATAAGCAGAAAATTTAGCGATATCATAAAAATCAACACTACCATCATTGGTTATATCGCCTGCTATACCTGAATATGGAGCGGTAGTAAAACTCCATGTTTTACCAATATTTTTTATCTGCGCAGAATTATACGAATCGATTCGCCAATAATATGTCGTATTGAAATTCAATTCTGCCGGCGGCAGATACGATTTTTCCGTCTGCATGGCAGAAACTTTGGCAGTCTGACTTGCGGCATCCACGTAAGCCTTATTTGTGTGCAGGTAGACGTCATAATAAACAGCATTATAATCCGAAGGCGAGGACCATTTTAACGATGCATCCGGAGCAATCATTATATGTTCATCAAGAGGTGCGTTAATGACAGCTATCGAGCCGGCGAAAGAATTGCCTGCTATAATCAAGGATATAAAACAAGCACAGAACGTTTTTATATTAATTTTCACTTTATCCTTCCTTCAAAATCGTTAATCATGGTTTACAGGATATACCCGCAATTCGGTTAAAACAGGATGGTGGTCTGATGCAACAGCGGTCAAATCATTTTTCACAATATCGGAAGCCAACACATTACAATTAAAATTATTAGAAACAAAAACATAGTCTATACGGACTGTTGAATTATTAACCAAATTAAATGTATCAGTGTATGCCTTCTTGAGCACTATTTTAACGGGTGACTCATAGGGGTATGTGTTCAAATCGCCTGCAAAGAATTTATCGCATTCTATAAGTTCAGAAATTCGGACAACTTCATTAGCCTGCATTACAGCAACTTCATTATTTGTAAAATCAAAATGAGAAGCCAAAAATCCGATAATACGGCCATCGATATTTATTAATGATAAAATACATGCTCTTGTCTCCTCATCAGCATAGCGAGGCAATGAATAATTTTTTACATATTCAATCGGATATCTGCTGAGAATTGCATTGCCATAAGTATTTGAATACGCAGCAGGACCAAAATAATAATACATATTCAAACGGGAGCCAAGCCATGACGCCTGATTGACGTAATTGGTACGCGACCTGCCGTTATCAACTTCCTGAAGTGCAACTATATCAACATTCGATTGCTCAATAACTTGCGCAATTCGTTCTAAATCCAGAATACCATCAGTACCTTCGGCATGATGAATGTTATAAGTCATCACATGCAATAGTTTAGGACACGTGCCTGCCTGCCAATTTGCTGCGACATTTGCAAAGTCAATGAAATCATAATCAATGGACCATTTTGAAGAAAGTTCTGCGATATCATAAAAATTAACGCTCCCGTCATTTGTAACATCCCCTGGTATTGTTGAAAACGGCGCAGTAGTAAAACTCCATGTTTTACCAATATTTTTTATCTGTGCAGAGTTATATGAATCAATTCGCCAGTAATATGTCATATTAAAATTCAACCCTATTGATGGTGAATAGGATTTTTCTGTTTGCTTTGCACTTACTTTAGCAGAGGAACTTGCAACATCTACTAAAGCTTTATTTGTATGCAGATAAACATCATAATAAACAGAATTATAATCAGAAGGCGATGACCACTTTAACGATGCATCCGGAGCAATCATTATATGTTCATCAAGAGGCTCATTAATGACAGCTATGGAGCCGGCTAAACAAGTACATGAACAAATAACTGATATATAAAATGCTATTATTAATTTATTTTTCATTGAATTCTCTATTTATAATCGCAAGAAAATCTTTTTTCGGTAGAGTACATATAATAACAGCCATTCCAAAATCAGAATAGCCAAATACAAAAAGGTTTTTTGATAAAGTTCAGGCAGTAGATTAATAATTCCGCCAAAAATAAATTCAGCAGTGTATTTAAAATTAATAAGTTTAGAACCAATATAAATAGTTATGGAATTCATCCCGATAACAGTAAATACAAAGGACCATTTTTTCCATTCGAGCACATCGATAACGAGATAGAAAATGCCAAGTAAAATCGAACTCAAACCGGCTGTAAGAAGCACAAACGAGCCGGACCAGATATTTTTGATAAATGGCAGAAATTTGCTACAGGCTATTGCGATTAATACGATAACTGCACCTGCAATAATTAACCCCAACGCCTTTTTCACAGGCATTATATTTTTGTTACGAAGCCATTGGCCCGCAAATGCACCTGCTAAAGCAACAGAAATGCCGGAGAAGGCAGACATTATCCCTTCGGGATCATAATTTCCCCCATGCAATCGGCCGGGAAGGAGAATCCGGTCGATATATGCAGACAGAGAACCTTCAGGGGTTAAAACGCCGCGACCAAAACCGGGAACAGGTATTAACATCAGCAGAGCCCAATAGCCTAATAATATTGCTAAGAAAAATAAAACCTGGTTACGAATGTTAAAATTTAAAACTATTAAAGACGCAAAGAAGTAACCTATTCCAATTTGACCTAAGACACTTGCGAAACGGGTTTCATGGAAACCTGAAAATTTTAACGCACCATTATAGATAATGCCCAGGATTACGAGCAAAATCATTCTGCGAAAAATGCGAAAATAAACGTGTTTTCGCGAAGCGTTTTGCTGAGACTGGGAAAATAGCGAAAAAGGAATTGCAACTCCGACAATAAATAAAAAAAGCGGAAAAATCAAATCATAACAATGAAAGCCTTCCCATTGAACATGTTCAAATTGTATAGCAATAATTTTAAGCCAGTGCCATTGCAGAGTATCCGCCGCGGTACGTACAAATTCAGCAAATCCAATAATCATCAGCATGTCAAATCCGCGAAGAGCATCAAGCGACAAGAGCCGAGTTTTTTTTATTTCTAAAATGTCGGAAGCAGATCTTTCCATTATATTCCTTTATTTTGGAGCGATTCTATTACATTTAATTGTCTTAAAGATTCCAATAGCTGTTCATGCCCGATATACCTGATGCCTTTAAAACCTAATTTACATGCAGCGTCTATATATTCCGATACATCATCAATAAAAACGCATTCTTCCGGTTTTAAGGCAAGTTTCTTTAAGACATCATGGAACATCTTTTTATCAGGTTTCATGACTCCAACCTTGTGCGATGGGCTTACCGCATTGAAAAGATTAAATATCTCCATTTGCTTTATAACACATTCAAAATGCCATTCGTTGGTATTTGACAAAAGTCCGAGTTTATATTTTTTCCCGAGATTTCTTATCAAATCGTATGTGCTCTCAATGGGCGAGAATATTTCCGTAAAGGCTTTTTGGAAATCATTCCTGTCCATTCGTAAACCGCAAAGAGTTGAAACTTTTTTAAAGAATTCATCAGAATTTAAAACTCCTGTTTCATATTCCTGTGAAATGCCGGTAAAAATTATTTCCCATAATTCATTTTGCGATTTTTTAGTACATTTAGAAATTCTTTTAAGAAATACATTATAATCAAACCTGGAAATAACATTTCCGAAATCAAAAACTATTGCTTGAATCATTAACAATCCTTATTACAAAATTTTTTACGGCATTATTTCAACCAGCACTGGCTTATGATCTGAAGCGACCTGTGTAAGTGAATTATCCACAGTTTCAGCCTTATTAACTTGATTAGTAAAATCATGTGAAACGGTGATGTGATCTATCCTGCTGGACGTAGAGACTTCTGAAATGGATTTCTCGAAACCATCATCGAAAGTATGTAAAATATGTTTAAAAAGTGTACTATATTGATTAACATTAAAATCACCACAGAGAATTTTAGGATCATTATAGCCGCTGGCTGTGTTTAAGATTGAATTGACTTCCTTAATAAAACCTTCATCATAGGTGTTATCAAGGTGGGTTGCCATTATCGTATAGGTTTTTCCTTTAACTTCAATATTAGCGATCAAACAAGCACGCTGTTCTTCATTACTGTATACAGGTAAAGTAAAATTATAAGCCGCCAGAATCGGATACTTGCTGAGAATAGCGTTGCCATAAGTAGAATCAAGGGCAGGACCAAAAGCATAGTACATAACCAACTCATCCGCTAACCATTGAGCCTGATTTACGTTATTTGAACGAGTCCTGCCATTATCAACTTCCTGGAGACAGATAATATCAGCACCTGTTCTATCAATTGCATCTGCAGTTCTTGACAAATCCAGGACGCTATCTGTGCCTGCACCATGATGTATATTATAGCTTAAAACTCTAAAAACAGGTGCTGATGTTGAACTGTACATAGATGCGATTTCAGAAGCTGAAAGATAATAATTGTAAAAGTGAACATCGTCAATTAAACCGCCAAAGAAATAATCATAACCTGCGGTTTCATTCTTACCCGCTCCGATAAGCATTGAAGTACCACCTGTATCATTTTTATATAAAACCCCGGCGGCACTGGCAACAAGCTCGCCATCTACGTATAATCTTTTGTTTCCGACTAAGCTGTCACCTGAAGTCCCGGTCTTTTCGAATGAAACCGCAAGGAAACACCATTGGTCTTCATTTATAGATGGTCCGACAAGCGGAATCCATGCGCTGCCGGAACTCGTCCAAAAGCCCCACTTATTTTCATTTGTTGCATATAATGTCCAGCCTCGAGACAATCCACGATTGCTTACAACTGATCTATATGCTCCGCTTGTGCCAGATGTAACTTTTGCCCAGGCTGTCACAGTAAACGTTTCAGGACACAATTGCGATGAATAAGGAATAACAACAGCATCTGATTCGGATTTTATTAAATTGATTGCTTTGGTGCCTAAAATGCCTTTACCTGTGTATGCTGGAGTATTATATGCTGTACCATTATGGGTGCTGACACTGTCGGATAAATTATCTTCAAAATTCCACTGAGCAGTCCGCGCAAAACCATCTATAGATACATTATCAATTACCGCTGTAGCAGTGTAAGCAGGACTTGAAACATAACTGTTTGCAAAACGCAAAGCTACCTGTTGCGTTGATAACACTGATCTGTTTACATTCAATACAACTCTTCTTGCTGGAGTAATCATTCCTACATTAGGAGACTGGCTGCTGTCAACTCCCGGGAATCCAACGACGATATCCTCACCGGCCAATTCAACATTATTTGTTATATTCCAAATTGAAACACGAATTTTAGTTATGTTGCCATTATTGAAAGCATCATTTCTATAGCCAATATCAAAAAATATTTTATAAGTATCATATTGATTTGCCTGAACACCGTTAAGCGTCTGCTGCAGATACGCTGTGCCTGTCGACATAATAGAAGCTGCCCTATTTAGTATAGAACCAGATTCATTATAATATCCCTGACCAGGTTTAAAATAAACGGAGCTATCTGATTCACCGGAGCGTTCGGTCCAGTTATCTGCTAATGAATCAGTTGAACCAGATTCAAAATTACCATTCAACAAAGTTAAACTTTCCGCATATAAAACGTTTGTAAATATTGTCAAAGTAAACATAATAAGGTAAACCAATTCATTCCACTTTGTCTGCACAGTTTTCATTTTTAGGTCCCTTCAATTTCAAAAAACTTAAAGTTGTTTAAAGATTTTCCCAGTTCTAAAAATCTGTTTATTGCAGGAATTGCCAAATTAATCTGCCATCTGAACCCGCCATAATGAAGCGGCTAAAATCATCGAAAGAATTGAAGCTCCAATCCAAAAAATGACAGCATGACTGAAATCATAATGTTTTATTCCATCAATGATGTGCACGTTGCTGCCGATAAGAGCACCTGAAATACGGTCCTGGATGCCCGCAAAACAATAACTCACTATTCCCATAACTCCGCCGACAGCACCGGCCGCTCTTTTGGGCATAATATCAACAGCAAACAAACCAATTGCAGCTAAAAGGCCGCTAAAAGCAAAACCATAAATTATAAATACCGCAGTCAGTAATTGTTTATTGACAATAGGAGCATAGAATATCGCACATAGTGTAACGATTTGAATAAGGCCAAATATTAAAGTTACCGGGGGTCTGCGTGCTTTAAATAGTTTATCGGAAATATAGCCATACGCAATCGAACCGAAGATGCCGGCAAGAGTATTAAAGCTTAACATGCTGCCTGCCTGGATTAATGAACAGCCTCTTGTTTCCTGGAGATATAATATTCCCCAGTTATCAATTCCATATCTCGTAACGTACATACACGCACTTGCACAGGCAAGAATCCATAATGCGGGCCTTTTAAATATTTGCTTTTGAATACTCAAAGTCGAACGGTTGTGATCTACGGGCATTCCATGGTCATTTTTCCATTCGGCTACTGTCGGAAGGCCAAGAGTACGAGGACGATCCTTGAGTAAAATAAAAACAATGATTGATATTAATATGCAGAAAACAGCGGGCGCTAAAAATCCTGCGCGCCAACCCCAATATGAAACTAAAGTTGCAGTACCTGCGAATGTAAGTCCCTCACCGATTGAGTGCGAAGCGCTCCATACTCCGTATCGTCTGCCACGTTCATGATTGCTGAACCAATGCACCATCGCAACCATACTCGATGGCGCCCCGAAAGCCTGAAACCAGCCGTTTATCCCCCATAAAATGACGAACAGCCAGAAGCCCGACATCGAGCCCATAACGAGATTGATTATTGCGGAACATAAAAGTCCGAACGTAAAAAGTCTCTTTATATTCGCGTGGTCGGCAAGAAAACCATTTGTCATTTTTCCCATCGCGTAGCCGTAAAAAATTGCCGAACCGATTACGCCGAGCTGTTCGGGAGTAAAGATTCCCGCATCTATCAAAGGTTTTTTGACTACTGAAAGTGCAAGTCTGCATGTGTAATAGGAACCATAGCCGAAAGTTATTGCAAACATGGTGGCTATTTGAGTTCGTTTGAAAATACTGTCTATTTGCTCCCGGGATTTAATAAGAGCTTTATCAGCACCAGTTGCAAAAAAACGAAAAGGATTGAAACCGAATGCTTTTTTTTCGGTACTTTGGTCAACATTGGTTTCAGTGATTGTTTCGTTCAAATTTTACTCCAAAGATTTTGACAGAACATATTTTCGATTTTACTGCTGTCCTTGCGAGAATTCTAGAACAGTCATTACCGGAAAATGGTCAGATGCAACATTTGTCAATTCGTTTTTCAGAACAGTGCAGCTTTTCACATTTTGCTTAATATCATTGCTCACAAAAATATGATCGAATCTCCTGTTGTGGGCAATGACAGTTGAGGTTTCTTTCATTCCGACAATATCAAATACATATCCATATTTTGAAATAAGCGGATTGAGGAGACTTGCCTTTTTATAAGGCGGTGCCTGTTCGTTAAAATCTCCAAGCAATACCATTTTTTCATTGCTGTCTGTAATTCTTGAAATATCTTTTATCTGTCCAATCATTATATCATCATTGCTGTGATCAATGTGAGTAACAAAAACTTTGAAAATTCCTGAAGGTGTTTGAATTTTCGCTTCAATGCATGCACGCTGTTCTAGATTATCCATATTAAACAGCTTATGATTTTTCGATTGAATAATCGGGTATTTGCTTAAAAGAGCGTTTCCGAATTTTTCACCCTTCATCGCGGGACCGTAAACCACATGCATTCCCAGTTTTGCCGCAAGTATTTTGGGCTGATTCGCATAATTGCTTCTTTTACCGAAATTGTTTTCAACTTCCTGCAGGCCAATGATATCAGCTCCGGATCTGCGAATTACTTCCGCGATCCGGTTGGGATCAAGAGCCTTATCCATTCCGATGCAAGAATGAACATTGTAGGTCATAAAAGACAGCTTGCCATCAAACTTTTCGCTTCCGGCATATAACCATCCAGATAAAATTAAAACAATTATGTAAAAGAAAAAAGATTTGAATATGTTTTTAAATTCCATTTTACTACTCCTGAACATTTTCTACTGTCTTGTTCAACCTGCTTCGTTCAGCGGCAAAAACAGCCAGATGTGTTTCGAGAGAGACCTCCGGTCCCGAAAGAATTAATCTTTTATCGTTATTCGCCACGGCTTCTACAAACGCCTTTACAATTTCATAATCTCCTCCACGATGCCCTGACATCATTGGATCATCGATATTTATTCTTGCATCATACCGTGTTGTAGTACCTGTAAGAAAATCATAAACTTCAATAATGTAATTATCGCCGTATAACTCACCTCTGGTTCCAAAGATTCTGGTCATTCTTCCCGAACGCTTTGGTGTAAATCCGGTCATTGTAAATGTTGCTGTCACGCCGTTTCCAAAGAGCAGATTCACTACCTGATGGTCGACAACATCATTATCACATTCATAAACACATCGGCCATAAGGACCTGTCAGTAATGCTTTCTCTACCCCTTCAATTGTCAAATCCGAAGTTATAACATCGACAGGCCAGGTAAATTCATTTTTTAGTGCCCTGTCGAGATATATTTTTTTTGCGGAATATGGGCAATTCCTCTCACATTGGCACTGCATACATTTTTTCGCGGCATGTTTAGGTTTATTAGATTTTGTAAAATGTTTCAGGCCGCCAAAAGACGAAACGTTTTTTATTTCCGATTCGACGATATATCTGAGCCAATCGATATCGTGACAGGATTTAGCAAGAAGCATAAATGTTGCTTCTGATTGTTTGCTCCAATTGCCCCTGACATAAGAATGAGCATAGTGGTAAAAGCCAACCGGCTCGAGATGCTGGATGCTGACAATGTCACCAATCTTTCCTGATTCGATTAGCCCTTTGAGCATTCTGGTGTATTTGGTATATCTCATTACATGGCAAACGGCCAATATGATTTTATTTTTGATTGCAGCATTGGTAATCTCTTTGCAATCCTGCTCATTTACCGCCATAGGCTTTTCTAAAAGCAAATGGTAGCCTTTGTTAGCGAAAGCAATAGCCTGTTCTTTATGCTGCGAATCTATTGTCGCAATAACAACTGCATCCGCGAATTTCGGAAGAGCGGCAACTTCTTTCCAGTCACAAAAAACATATTGCTCGGGGACATTGTATTTCGATGCCATTTGCAATCGTCGTTCTTTAACCGGTTCGGCTACTGCTGCAATTTGAACTTTATAATCTGTTTTCTGGGAACAGTAAGCATAAACATTTCCCCTGCTTCCTGCTCCAATAATGATGATTTTTATACTTTGTTTCATAAATACCTGAACTTAAACTGAAAGAAGCTGAATCAAGGTTACTATTGCTGCTGTGTCCAACCCATCTTACCCCAAGAAACGGTGCATATATATTCGATATCGTCTGTAAAGCCCTTTTCATAGTAATAAGAATTTGTACGTTGTGCAATGAAACCGTCACTACTGTTGCTGAACCTATCTTTATTTCCCAATTCAGCTGTACGTGAATTCCATTTTCGATATAAAGCGTGTCCATCAAAAAATGAAATCGTTACACCATTGCTGTGCAAGCACGGCGGCTGATCATACCATTGACATTTATTATAATAAACTGCAAATACATCAGTCGTCAGATAGCTTTCATCAAGAAACATACAGCGATTTGCAGGGTTTTTTATGGTAGAAACATTTGTTACTGTTTTTCCATACCCCAATGCTAAAGCATCTCTCTCTGAGCGGTCAGCATTAGTGTACCAACCTACGCCGGGCGCACTTGTATAACAAACCTGGGTTTCCTTTACGCTCGCGGGACAACGATAAATGTCTTTTGTTTTTAAATAAGGCCACATTGCACCATTTTTTATTGCAAGGTCCCACCATTTAACTTGCCATGCTTTTGAGTTGTCACCACCCATCCAGCGAATCCAGCTATGTAAAACATCCATCTCGTTGCCTGATCTTGAAGGTGCAAGACTGCAAAAATAACCGTTGTTGGCCTGTGCGTATGTTGTTGCTGCTATAGCGATTTGACGCTGATTACTCAGGCAAACTATTTTTTGTGCCTGGCGTTTTGCTTTTCCTAATGCAGGGACAAGTATAGCAATAAGCATCGCAATAATCGCAATAACAACTAATAATTCGACTAATGTAAATGCCTTTGTTAGAGCTCTGTTTTTCATAAATAATTCCTGTTATGATTTTTAAAAAATATATTTCAATCCGGCAAACCGCCGCTGAAATAAACAGCTATGATTTGCCGGATTTTTTAAATTAATTTTATTAGAAACTTTTCTCCATCCAGCCTGTTGCGAATTCAGCCATATCGTACAGATTTACAACACAATCTTTATTTCCGTCAGCACCTGAAAAATCCATTGCAGGATACGGATGCGCCGAATCACCGCATCTTGGTACAGCTTGAACGGCCGTAAGACGAAGAACATTAGCATCAGCAACCTGGACAATAGATGGGACAAAATCGATTCCATTTATTTCGCTTTTTACTGTCATTCCAGAATTATTAATAAAAGTCGCCGACTTTAAAACATCGAAAGTATCGTTTGCGTTAACGGTTACACCGGCTTGTGCCTTCATAATGATTTGACCGTGAACATCTGCGCCCTGATCGGAATCACCGAGAGCTTTGTCACCAAATACATCTATTTGGCTGACGCCTGATGAACTCAGAACGAATTCCAGCTTATGTCCGAAACCCGCTTTCATATCAATTCTTTGCAGCTGGACTACCGGTTCTGTTCCAATCACTCTTAAAGTGCCTTCACCATCATCATCCATCAGAAGATATTCTTCAGCTCTCAAAGTACCGCCTGAAATCTCATAGAAGCCTCTGGCTTTTTCTTCACCGACGATTTTAGTGTCACCAGGGATAAATATTTTCCATCCAGTACAATTGCCGCCAGTTTGTATGATAGATCCTGTACCATAATGAAGACCTACATAAAGAGTACCCCCGGCGTTATCACCACAAATAAATTCACCGCTGGACAAATTGACAGTTCCAACAGCTCCTGGGCCATAACCAATATATGTGCCTTTATTTATTGCTCGCCATGTTCCACCAGTAATATTTATTGTTGCAGTTCCGCACCAGCCCAAATAATGGTTTGAGGCTTCAAGGTCCGTAATACCTGTACCTGCAGGTATATTTAAAGTTCCAATATCACCTGAACAGCCAACGTACAATCTATAAACACTGTATATCGGTAATACAGTACCTAATGTTACCGTGGTATTTGTTGGACCACCAATAAAAAGACGTTCAATTCTACCATCCGGCAAGTTATTAATTGTAATCGTTCCCCCATTGCTGAAAATCGCATACCCTTTATTGCTATCATAATTCCAACTATATGAGGGATTATTTGGATTATCCCACCACCATCCGGGAATAGCATAATTGGGCGAGTTGGCATCCTGTTCCCACCAGTTAGCAGGATCAAGCCATGTCACTCCGTCCCCTGCTCCCGTCCAAAAAATATTTTGATTACTGACAATTACCGCATTTGAACAGGCCCCAGCTATCAAGAGCCATATGATACTCAAAATTGTAAATTTTTGTTTTTTCATATCTTAACCTTTCTTTAGAATCAATTTAATATCTTCCACTAATATGCCATTTAAAATTCAATCATTACGGAAAAGTTCTTTCCATCCATGATTCGGCAAAATCAGCAAAATCGTAAAAATCCACTGTACAATCTTTAGCACCTAATGGACCGGTGAAATCCATTGCAGGATACGGATGAAGTGCGTCGCCACAAGCTTGAGCTGCTGCAACAGCCGTCAATCGAAGCACTGTATAGGTGCCATCTGTTGTAATCTGATAAGTAAAATTGATTCCTGGTATTAAACTCTTAACTGTAACTGAGCCGCCGCCGTCAGTTGTTGTTGTAATACTTTTCACAGCTTTAATAACATCGAACGTTTGACCGGCTGTTACTGCAACACCATCTTTTGCGCTTACTTCTATAATAAGATCGTTCAATCTTGCACTATCGTAAACGTCTCCGGCAGACATATTACCCATTACATAGATTGGACTTACTCCGCCGGAATCTAATACTAATTGCAATTTATGCATACGATCTGTTGTCCCTACATCAAACCTGTCAGTTACAATCGATGCAGCGGAGCCAATGATTTTAAAGGTGCTCGTTCCATTCTGCATAGCTATATAACCATACGAGAACAAGCTGCCGCCGGAAATTTCATAATATCCTTCTGAATTCGTTGTAGCAGAACCGAAAAATATTTTTCGACCAATAACGGATCCGCCTGTTTGAATAATTTGTCCTTTACCGCTTGAGCCAAGATATAATTCACCTGCAGTATCATTTCCTGCAATCAGGGTACCTGAAGAAATATTTATTGTTCCCTCAGAGCCGGCATTATATCCGAGATAACTCGACCTGGGGGGAGCATTGTAATCACCGCCAGTAATGTTGATGGTCGTTTTACCTGCATAACAAAGATATTGAGCACTAGCTTCAGGTGCGATTATTCCTGTACCTGCGGGTATGTTCAATGTACCGACATCTGTTGCCGCTATCGAGCCATATAATCTGTAAACCAGAGAAAATTTCGCTCCTAATGTAACTGTCGTCGGATTTGTGCCGCCTACATAAAATCTTTCGATCCTGCCATCCGGCACAGAATTGTTAAGAATCACAGAACCGCCCTGATCGAAAACCGCGAAACTTTTATTGCTGACATAGGTCCAGCTTCCGGTATTTTTGGGATTGCCTGCAACCCAACCGGGAATAACATAATCAGGAAGACGCGGATCTTCAGACCAGTTGCTCGCATCCATCCAGCTTACTCCATCACCGGCACCAACCCAATGAATAGCTTCATTACTATCAAAACCGTATGTACAGGCTGCGGTTAAAAGCAATGCACTGCACATAAAAATTACATTGAACCTTTTCATTCTCTGTCCTTTCCTTAAAAAAAGAGCTTTCTATTCTCAATTAGTTTCTTTAAAGGCAATCTTTGCCAAGTGAATACAAAAGAAACAAGTATTCTCAAGTTCGCTTACGAATTAACGTAAGAACTCCATATCCAAGCAAAACTAAAGTTGTAGGTTCAGGTATAGCAGTCAACCGCAATATCTGATGACCATCTTCAGTCACAATTGCATAATTAAAATCTAAACCTGTAATATTATTTACCAATGTACCGTTCCAGCTAAGAGTTTTGGTGCTCCCCGGTAAAAGGGTAACAAGGTCAAATGTATCGCCCGCATGTCCATTGAACCCTGGCAAAGAATTAATGATAATCGTCGCATCATTTAATGTTGCGTCGCCACCATAAGCGGTGATGCCGCTTACGCCATCTGCATCAAGATCAAAAACTAATTGGTTATCTTTGCCTTTTGCGATTGACACACCGTAAGCCGAAATCGATGCTGATGAACCACTCACTTCCAAAATTGAAGCTCCTCCGCTGGTTGAAGTAGAGCCGCCCGAGATAAAATCAATATAACCCGTTATAGAAAAAGTACCGCCCGAGATCTTCAGGTAAGCATTACCTGCCGGTGTTGCACTGCCAGTACCGGAAGCAAGACGAATTCTGCCACCGTTGAGTGTACCGCCGGTCATATTAAATACAGCACTGCCGCCATAACCAAAGAAGGTCCAGTCACCTTCATTGAGGAATGTCATTGTACCGCCGGATAAATTGACTGTTGAAGTTTCACCAGTAGAATAACTCATGATAAATCTATTAAAAGCAATTGAGCCCCCGCTAACATTCAGAACTGGTCCGCTGCCTACACTCCCAAGATAAAATCTGTTAACTGTTGCATCCGGATGTGAGCCTGCATTAACATTAACAACACCGTACTCAACATCAGCAAAGCCGTTATTAGCCGTCCATTGCGTGTTATTGGGATTACCGGCATACCAGCCCGGAACGAGATAATCCGGAGTCGGTGAAGAATCAGTCCAATTATTTTGATTCATCCATTCTCCGGTTGTCCCGGCGTTCCAATATACGCAGCTGCCATTATACCTATAATCGAATGCGTTCACTATATTTTTACCAAACAATATTATAGTTAATATCAATATACCAATCTTCAACTTCATCTTTTTTCCTCCAATTCTAATTAAACAATTAATACATTTTCAATCTTCAAATAGGCACTATTGGTACTAAGCATGCTAAGTATTATTTAACAAATAAGCAGTCTTTTTTACAATGACTGTATATGACCAAAAGATGGATAATTCTGACTTCTATTTTGGATTATATTAACGTGTTCTTTAAATCAAAATAAAACAATAAAATCGCATTCCACCCTTAAAAAGGGCATATTATCAGAATAAACACGGGCAAGGCTTAATATATTTGTATCAATTTATCACTTTTTTAAACTTTTATGATAAAAATTTGATGGATAACTAAATCATTTAATGCTAAAGTCGAAATGTAAATCCGAAACATGTTTGGAAGCGGAAAAGATGAAACGGGCGGTTACAGACTCGAAATTTTTTATGTTCGAAAAAAAGAATTACTCTGCCAGAGAGTTAAGCGTTCTTTGCGGAGGATATGAAAGATATTCCCCAACTTTTGAATTGAAAAGAAATTCTTATCCTTACTATGTGCTTGAATTTCCTTTAAAGGGTAAATGCTTTTTAACAATAAATTCCAAAAGATATCTTTTGGAAAAAGGTAAAATTGCCGGTTTTGCACCGAATACTCCTCACTTTTACCAATCAGATCCCCTTGACCCGCTTGAACATATTTTTGTAATTTTCACAGGCCATGAAGCGAAAGATTTATTCAGTCTTTCACAATTGATGGCAAAAAGATGCTTTCAACTTGAAAACACTGGTGAAATTAATTACCTGATAAGGGCGATTTTAAAAAATGGTTTGAAAAATAATGCACATTCATACGATCTCTGCAACCATTATCTCAAAGTATTGTTCCTGGAACTTGCGTCACAAACTGTAAAATCCAATAAGTCTTATGTATTTTCGTTTCAAACTTTCGATGTATGTGTTAAATATGTTGAAAATCATTTTGACAGCATTGCATCTGTTAATAGTATTGCTGAGGCTTGTCATATTAATTCACAATATCTCTCTCGCCTTTTCCAGCGTTATGCACAATGTACTCCTCAGGAGTACGTGAATCGTTTAAAAATGAATAAAGCCGGCGTACTGTTGCTCACTACAGAATTGCCAATCTCCAGAGTTGGTGAATTAGTCGGCTATAAAGACCAGTATCATTTTTCGCGTAATTTCAAGAAATATTATGGAACCTCACCGAGAGCTTATCGTGAAATCCATATAGATTTACTATTAGGTAATGCACCTAAGGAGAAAAAAGATGATGCCTGCTGATAATGCAAGGAATTAAATCCGCAACTCTTCTATGCTCATAAACAAATGGTACTGGTAAAATTTGTGAATCGGAATTGCTAAAGTATTTGTCTACAAAACACTTCTTTACAATAAAATTGCGAGGGTTCTTCCAACTGAGATTTAGATAACGTAAGATATTATTCGCTTTTTTGAAAAGTTAAAAAAGAAGTCCTCCAAAATGGACGATTGTAAGTTGTTTATTAACCCTTATTGGAGGACTTATTATGCAAAATGATGAATCGGCTCAAACGGGCAAGGACTTTAGCAGTGTTATTAAAATAGATGAAGCACAGGTAAAAAATCACATAGGCAATCTTGTCAGAAAAACTGTGGAAGAAACGCTAAATGACATGCTTAACACTGAAGCCCAGCAATTATGCAATGCTAAACGCTACGAACGCTCTGACGCAAGGAAGGATTGCAGAGCAGGATATTACAAACGTAAATTGCATACTAACGCCGGCGAAGTAGAACTGAAGGTGCCAAAACTAAGATATGCTACATTTGAGACAGCGATTGTAGAACGCTATCGCAGACGAGAATCATCTGTAGAAGAAGCTTTGATGGAAATGTATTTGGCAGGTGTATCGGTTCGTGTATGTCGTCAGCAAGAATGGCACAAAAGAAGCTTATTTCTAAGAGAGCTTTTTCGGCTCAACAACGCTCATTCTACTATTAACTTTTTTTCTTT
>CAYYNL010000026.1:0-33031 GCA_964472925.1 uncultured Fibrobacter sp.
CCTTCAAGGACTTCAAACCTTTCTGCATCAATATCTTACGGTTCTTCATCGTCACCTACTGCGGTATTTAGGTTAAAAAGCTTTGTTCAACTTTTGGGAAAATTTTTAAGCGGACACTACTGTACTTTCATAAAGCACAAAACAATATGGTGAGAGTTGATACTCTTTTTTACAAAAAATTTCCTGTGGCATCAGACTGCCCTCTCCTGCCCACCGTTTCTCTGAGGAATCAATCAGCTTTCTGCCGGGATATTGTATTTTGTCCAGATAAAGATTAACTGCTCTGTCATTTAAATTCATTATAACACTGATAGAACTGCTTTCATGCCATCGATTTAAAACAAGCACTTTTTCCTTCTGCAGACCAGTTATTTCCATGTTTTTCTTTTCCAGATATTTAAGTGCGGGAACAGTTTTCCTTAAGTGTATCAGTTGACGGTAATATTGATAAATCAACTGGTGGTTCTTTTCTTCCAGGCTATCCCAGTCAAGCTTGCACCTGAAAAAAGTCTGTGGATCCTGAGGATCAGGAGCCTGGTTTCCCTGATGCATCTGGGCAAATTCTCTGGCCCGGCCTTCACGTACAGCCTCCACCAGATCCTTATCATAATGACTTATGAAATATTGAAATGGAGTGTCAGCAGCAAATTCCTCACCCATAAAAAGAAGAGGAATATAGGGAGCTGTCAACAGAGCACCTGCAGCCAGTTTTAATGCCTCAAAAGAGATCATCATGGAAAGCCGTTCCCCCAAAAGACGGTTACCAATCTGATCATGGTTCTGAAGGCACACTACCAACTGTTTCCCGGGGATATGGGCTGAAGAACTGCCAAAATGTCTTTTCCGGTTTTCTGAATAGGTCCAGCTATATACAAATCCATCCCTGTATGCCTTAACCAACTGAGCCAGTTCTCCGAAATCCGCATAATAACTCTTTTTATCTCCGGTCAGTATGGCATGCAATGAATGATGAAAATCATCATGCCATTGCGCATCGATTCCATAACCATTTTGATTTAAAGGCGTTATCACCCGCACATCATCCAAATCGCTCTCTGCAATAAGATATCGTTTACGGTCTGTCTGTGAAAGCCGCTCTGTATTTTCTGCGAGTTCCTGCAAGATATGCTTGGCCCCAAAATCATATATACCCTGAACCGCATCCAGACGCAATGCATCGATATGGTAGTTTTCAAACCAATACATGGCATTTTGAATAAAAAAGTTCCTTACTCCATCACTCCAGGGCCCATCATAATTAACCGCATCGCCCCAGGGTGTGCTGTACTGATTTGTAAAATATGCTCCATAATCAAGCACATAGGTACCTTCAGGTCCCAGGTGATTGTACACCACATCCAAAATTACCGACAGCCCATTGCAATGACATTGATCAACCAGTTGTTTTAATGCAGTTGGACCACCATAGGATGACTGCACTGCAAATGGATATGCCCCATCATAACCCCAGTTTCGCTCACCAGGAAATTGTGCCAGCGGCATCAGCTCTATAGCTGTTATACCCAGATCTAAAAGATAATCCAATTTCTCAAGAACCCCATCAAGAGTACCTGCTTTAGAAAAAGTTCCGGTATGCAGCTCATAGATGATCATCTTTTCCAAAGCAATGCCATTCCACTGCGAATCGTGCCAAATATAGGAATGATGATCGACAACCTCCGAAGGTCCGTGAACATTCTCCGGCTGGTAGTTGGATGCGGGATCAGGACGATCCAGTTTATCATCCAGCCGGTAAAAATAACGATCTCCAGGGTTAGCATCCACATCTGATAAATGCCAGTATCCCCCGCTAATCTTATCCATGGGAATAATCCGCTCCACGGGAGAAATAATCCTCAAAGCCACTTTATTTCTTAATGGTGCCCACACGGTAAAGGAACATTTCCCACTGCCCTGATAAATTGCACCGATCTTCATTTATCCCTCGGTAATCCTTTGTTTAAATCGCCATATCGTCAACTACTCAGTTTTCCGATTCTTCGTTTGATATTTTTTCCCGATTACTTCTGCTTAGTTATTGTTTTTGATATTAGTTTCTGTTTTTTCTGATTTGATTTTTATCATCAGATACCTGAGTTGTTTTCCCTGTATCATTTATTCCTTATTGGACAGTAAACTTCTAATCCCCTGAAGAGGAATAACCACCCACTCTGGCCGGTTATTGATTTCGTAGTTTAATTCGTATACTGCCTTTTCCAGAAGAAATATCTGCAACAAAGTGGTTATCTGCTCCCGATCTCGCGGAATAAACGAAGCATCTCCAGCTTCCAACAGGTAAGAATTAAGAAAAACACCACTGATATAGCTATAAAGCGGAATTATCCAGCTCTCTAACTGTGGTAAATCTGCATCACGAAAAGTCGGATTCAAAAAAAGAGTACTGTAGGTAGCATAGTGGAATGATCGAATCATTCCAGCAACATCTTTAAAAGGTGATCGTTTCAATTTCCGCTCACTTATCGGACGTGCAGGTTCTCCTTCAAAATCCATAATAACAAAATCTTTACCAGTATAAAGCACCTGTCCCAAATGATAATCACCATGAATTCTTATTTTAGTGGAGGTGATCTTACGCTGCACGATTTTTCTCATATTATCCAGAATTTTCTTTTCACTTTCCAGCACACTCTGGGCTAACGGCCGATAATTTTCCGGTATTTCCTTCAAATGTTTATCCAGCGCTTGAAAGGTTCGCTGCAAAAGCCCCTGCATGGACTGATAAAGCGATCGCTGGTAAAGCTGAGAAAATGATTCCGGATCAAACTGTGGATTGTTCTGGGAAAGGCTCAGTGCTTTATGCATTTGTGCAGATCTTTTTCCAAGTATCGAAATCATCTGAAGATAAAGCTCTCCGATTCTATCCCTGATAACCGGTGGCACATCAGCAATATCCACCGTAAATGAAGGAGGAAAAGATTGTGGCAGGTTTTCCACTCCGGATGAATCTGCAAGGACCTGTTCAAAGAATCTGGCAATTACCCCCAGTGAATAACTCCAGGCATTTCCACTGTTTTCTACATATCCCTGCAAAAGAGCCACTGTCTGGGGCTGAGCCCGATTGGATCTGTACTCTATTGCCCCTGCAAAGAGCGGGATATAATTAAACTGGGCCTCATCGGAAAGAAACTGCAATATTTCCAGCTCAGGATTGACTCCCTCTTCAAGCTTGCGATACAACTTCAGAAAAAGAGATTCACCGAAAACTATGGCAGTGTTGCTCTGTTCAACTTTCAAAGGATGGCTTACCAGTACTTCAGGAAGACTCTCCACCATAGATTTCAAACTTCTACCTGCTATCCCTGCCAGCTCGCCATTTGTCCCCTTTACCCTTTTTCTTCCATTAATTATGGAAAAAAGCAGATGATGCAACTTTTCATTATACATTCCATCGTAAAGGATCCCCTCCTGCTCATCGATTACCAGTTCGGCAATAACCGCCATAGGATACTGTTCAGATAATCCACCGGGAGCAACCTTATTTTCAAATGAGACTGGCACCATGTAATTTTCCTCAGCCCCCTCGGTAAATGCCACCCTGACAATCAACAGATGTGAATTAGTAACATCATTATGAATTCTGAAGTCCTCTATAATGCTGGTTTTTCTGATTTTTCTGCCCTTTGATGCAAACCAGCGACTGTGCATTAGATATCGCGGCAATAACTTCTCTTCAAGAACCTGACGCGCTTTCTCTGAAAAAATAGTTTCCCAATTATTTTTTAATTTCATAGCTGGTATCCGCTCCTCAACGATCCCGATTTCCTCTCTGTTTTTCCCTAGCAGAAGCCAGTAAAAATCGTATGGCCCGAATGTGAGCATATAGGGAGTCTCTTTCACAATAGGGAAAATCGATTTTCCAAACATCTCTTCTGGAATAAGTCCGCTATACTGAGGCATATCAATATGAACCATCTGACTATACCTGGACAAATTGACCGCCACCAGTATGATTTCATCTTCATAGTGGCGGCAAAACGCCAGTATCTTGGGATTATCACATGCCAGTATGTCCAGTTCCCCCCTGGAGAAAGCCCGGTATCTTCTTCGCATGGCAATAATAGAGCGCATCCACCACAGAAGAGAAGAGAAACTTCCAACCTGATTGCGCACATTTACAGTTTCGTAATGATACTCAGAATCAATAATAACTGGAAGAAAAAGCCGTTGAGGATTAGCTTCAGAGAATCCGGCATTACGATCGGGTGACCATTGCATGGGAGTTCTAACTCCATTACGGTCTCCCAGATAAAAATTATCCCCCATTCCGATCTCATCACCATAGTAAATAATGGGAGTTCCAGGCAAAGAGAATAGAAGAATGTTCATAAGCTCTATTTTACGCCGATCATTGGAGAGAAGAGGAGCCAGCCTTCTTCTAATGCCCAGATTGATTTTAGCACGGGTATCCCTGGCATAGACCCTGTACATATAATCCCGCTCCTCATCGGTCACCATTTCAAGCGTCAATTCATCATGATTTCTTAAGAAGGTAGCCCATTGACAATTTTGCGGTATGGCGGGAGATGATTTCAGAATATCTATTATAGGGAAACTGTCCTCCATCTGGATTGCCATGAACATGCGGGGCATTAAGGGAAAATGAAATGCCATGTGACACTCATCACCATTACCAAAATATGCAACCGCATCCTCAGGCCATTGATTTGCTTCGGCTAAAAGCATTTTGTTGCGAAAGCGAGAATCCACATGAGCTCTCAGCTTACGTAAAAAATCATGAGTTTCCTGCAGATTTTCACAATTGGTTCCCTCCTTTTCGAAAAGATAAGGAACCGCATCCAGCCTTAAACCATCAACCCCCATCGAAAACCAGAAATCAATAGCCCTGAATAATGCTTTCTCCACCACCGGATTATTAAAATTGAGATCAGGCTGATGCGAATAAAACCGGTGCCAATAATAGGCTTTGGCCACCGGATCCCAACTCCAGTTGGAAGACTCAAAATCCTTGAAAATGATTCTGGCTTCACTGTACTTATCAGGATGATCGCTCCATACATACATATCTCTCAAACGAGTACCGCTTCCTGCCCTGCGCGATCGTTGAAACCAGATATGCTCAGAGGAAGTGTGGTTGAGAACCAGCTCTGCAATCACTTTTATACCCCGCTTGTGAGCTGCCCTCAAAAGCTCTCGGAAATCACGTAGAGTCCCATAGTCAGGATGTACATTGAGATAATCGGAAATATCATATCCATCGTCCCTTAGTGGTGATGGATAAAAGGGTAGAAGCCAGATTGCAGTAACCCCGAGGGCCTGCAGATAATCAATTTTCTCTATAAGACCCTTGAAATCACCGATACCATCCCCGTTGTTGTCACGATAGGCCCGCACATGGACTTCATAGATAATTGCATCCTTATACCAAAGGTAATCCTCCTCAACGTAAGCTTCACCAGGAGCATAGACTTTTTTTTCAGCTTTCATGATCTTAAGATTCCCCTTGGTAAAAAATCAATAGTAATCAAAAGAACTCTCTCTGCTAAACTTTTTGTGAAGTTTAAACACGAATGCAGGTGATGCCAACGGATCTACAGTAATAAAGTTTTGAGCTCCGCTCCAGATAAAACGTTCTTCCCCGAGCAGATCCTGCAGTAGGTAAGGATCTTCAGAACCTATGCCTAATGTTTGCAGAGGAAAATGAACTTTACCGGTCTGAGGGCTGAATGGATCTAAATTTACAATTACAGCAATAACGTTGGACTGATCATCAGTAGCCTTTATATAGAAAAGCAGATAATCATTATCCACCGGGTAAAAGCGAGTGTTTCTGAAATCCTGAAGTGCAGGATTGTTTTGACGGATATTATTGAGAGCCGTTATCATTTTCCGAAGTTTTTCCCCCTTTGTCCAGTCCCAGTGTTTAATCTCATATTTTTCAGAATTCAGAAATTCTTCCCTGCCTTCGGGGGCTTCATTAACTGCCAATTCAAATGAAGGACCGTAGATTCCATAACTTGATGACAGAGTGGCTGCCAGCACCAGTCGTACCGCGAATGCCCTCTCATCACCAAACTGCAGATATTGAGGAAGAATATCGGGAGTAGTAGGCCAGAGATTTGGGCGAAAAAATTCCGATATTTCGCTTTGGGAAAGCTCTTCAAAATACTCGATTAGCTCGGTTTTGGTATTTCGCCAGGTAAAATAGGTGTAGGACTGGGAAAAGCCCAGCTTCGCCAAGCGGTACATTACTTTAGGCCGGGTAAAGGCTTCTGAAAGAAAAATGACATCAGGATACATTCCACGTACCTCTGAGATAAGCCATTGCCAGAAAGAGAATGGCTTGGTGTGAGGATTGTCTACCCGAAAGATCCGGATTCCCTTTTCTATCCAGAAAAACACCACAGATTTCAGTTCCTCCCAAAGCTCCCTCCAGGCCTCTGTTTCAAAATCGAATGGAACTATATCCTGGTATTTTTTAGGAGGATTCTCAGCGTATTGAATAGTACCATCAGGACGGGTTTTAAACCATTGCGGATTGGATTTGACATAAGGATGATCCGGAGAGCACTGAAATGCCAGATCCATGGCTATTTCTATACCATAGGAGGTCGCAGCATTAATCAGATCAATAAAGTCTTCGATAGTACCCAATGAAGGCTCTATGGCCTTATGACCTCCGTATTCAGAACCGATAGCCCAGGGGCTTCCCGGATCCCCCTCTTCTGTTGCAAGTGAATTATTTTTGCCTTTGCGATTAGTGAATCCGATCGGGTGAACCGGAGGAAGATACAGCACATCAAAGCCCATCTGGGAGATAACTGGTAAACGTCTCTCGCAATCTCTGAAAGTACCACTTACCCCCTCACGAGTGCTGCAAGATCTGGGGAAAACCTCATACCAGCTACTGTAAAGGGCTCTTTTTCTTTCCACAATCACCTGATATTGCACTGGGAAAGTCTGAGCCAGACTCAGATCCGGATAAGCCCTGAGAAGAGCAGTGATTTCTTTATCGGTAGCTAAAAGAACTGCTTTGGCCCTGTCAGTTTCCCCCATTAAAGCCTCTGCTCTGGCTTGCAAAGATTCTGAAAGAGAAGAGGGAACCCGGCTGGATGCATTCTTGAGAAATTGTACACCAATCTGTAACTCAACCGATATATCCTGAGAGGCATTGAATTTTTTTACCAGATTATGCTGCCAGGACTGAAAATGATCCACCCAGGCCCTTACAGTATAATAGTAGATACCCGCCTCTGCCAGATGAAAACTGCTCTCCCATCGATCGTTATCCACCAGATGCATCGGGGAGTTGCTCCACTTGTTTTCCGTGCTTTTTTTGTAAAGAACCTCCGCCCCTATAGAATCATGGCTATCACAAAGAAGATCTGCAGATACCTTAAGCATCTCCCCTTCTATCCGTTTTACCGCAAATCCCCCATCAATCGACGGCTTTACATTTTCAATCACGACCCGCTTTCTTCCATCTTGCTCCATAGAAGACTCTCAAATAAAAGGATGAATACTGATTTGTCCCTTTATCGATAGAAGCGCAAGTCCCATTCCAATTAGATTAAAGTGATGGTACAAAGATTGCACCGTTGGTATGTCTAAAACCTAAATCGTACGATTATTTGAATATCGATCGCTTCAATCTCTTTATTTATGGGACCTCAAAGTTTTCAAGCATATCACTTTCCAGATATGAGCTTCATAACTTTAAGGCCCTAACCCTATAATAGCGATTTACTGCAAATAATCATCCGAAATTAGGTAGCTAAATCGGAGAATGACAAATGGAAAACATACTCTTTATCGAGCCTATGGGAGCTCCCTATAACATATTTGCCAAATTTATGAACATTCCACTCCTTGGTACAATTCAACTGGCTACTATGGCCAAAAAAGAAGGCTACCAGGTATCTATTCTGAATGAGAATATCCTAAATCGTCCAGTCTATCCTGCAGAACTGTTAAAAGCCGATATTCTCTGCCTCAGTTGCATCACCGCCACAATCGAAAGAGGAAAACAGATCGCCAAAAACTATCATCAGGTGCGCAAGCGAAACCACCTTCCTTCACACGCAGTCATCGGAGGAATACACGCTTCCATGCTTCCAACCGATCCAGGCCCAGATTTCAACCAGGTAGTCATCGGTGAAGCAGAATCGGTGTTTTTATCCATACTCAACGGACAAAACAGAAATCCCCTGATTAAAGGCAGCCCCCTCAATGATCTGGATTCCATACCTGTAGCCGATTTCTCATTATTAAAAAACCACGAAAAAATGACCATCTGGCCTATAATGACTTCCAGGGGTTGTCCCTGTCAGTGCAACTTCTGCTCTGTAACCAAGATGTTTGGAAGAAATTACCGTATCCAAAGCATCGAAAGAGTAATAGATGAGGTTTCCCAATTGAAAAAAAAGTGGATCTTTTTTGTGGATGACAATTTTGCAGCTATTCCTTCCAGAACACACAAACTCCTTGATCAGATTATCAAATACCGCTTTAACCGATATTGGAGTGCACAGGTCAGAACCGATGCCGCCAAAGATATTCAACTGGTCAAAAAAATGTACCAGGCAGGATGCAGAATCGTCTTCATCGGACTGGAATCAATCAATCAGGCCAGTCTGGAAAACATGAAAAAAAAACAGGACACCAAAGACATCATCCGAAGCATCAAAGTTTTCCAGAACAATGGAATCCAGGTGCATGGAATGTTCATGCTGGGTAATGATCCCGATAACAAAGAGATCTTCTTTTCAACTCCAAAATTCTGCAAACAAAACGCTCTCAGCTATGTTCAATACAGCATTCTGACCCCTCTTCCCGGAACCGATGTCTATGAAGAGTTTGAGAGGGAAGGAAGATTACTGCATAAAAACTGGAACTTCTATGATGGACTCCATGTGGTATTCAAACCCCGTAACATGTCCCCATTGGAACTGCAGCAGGGAATGCTTAACTGTTTCAAATCCTTCTATTCCTATCCAAATGCCATAAACGACCTGATTAACAACCTCAAAAATCACTCTTTTTTCTCCTTTCAATCCTTTTATCCTTTCCTGATGAAATTTCTGGGCAAATCAGTAATAAAACGTTGGCTAAAAAGTAACAGTGACTACCTGCAATATCTTAGCGGCCTATAGCCCGGAAAACGGCATACTCTTTGATTAAAGAATCACAGTAAGATCTTTTAACATGCAGCAAAAGAGGAATTTATGTCTGATCTCAGCGTCAACCTGGAATCATCCATAAAGGATTTTATCAACAAAAACTTTCTAATGAATTCCGCTTCTGTAACCTTCTCAAACACTGATTCCTTCATGGAAAAAGGGATCATCGACTCCACTGGTATTCTGGAACTGGTAAACTTCATCCAGCAGTCTTTCCAGATCGAAGTTAAAGATGATGAGCTGATACCGGAAAATCTTGATTCAGTACAAAATATCTGCTCTTATATAGAAAGAAAACGTTTAAAAGGATCATAACTTTTCCTTAGAAAAAAGATTTGGGAAAAGGGGGTTCATAGGTTCTGATCTCAGGCAGGAATTGGTCATTCGATACTCCTTCTAAACAGAGCCTCCTGATCCCCCATTCAATAACGGTGCTCTAAACTTCGATTTTCGCGTTCAAAATGTCAGTAGCTGCCTAAAAAATCTCAATGATCGCCTAATTTCTCCCGGCAGACCTGTTCAGAATGTCAGCGACCGGGTTGGGAACACCAATTCTTACATCAGTTACTCCGGTGTCCAGATTAGGAACTCCAATATCGAGGTTCGCAAAATCATATACCTGACATTTTTACCCATCGCCGAGATTTTTTACGCCTCCGCCCAAAGATTTTACACCGTTATCGTTTTTTTTTATCTCTGTATCGGGGATATAAACACCAATCACATACTCAACAAACCCATTGCAGAAATTTAAATCTCAAGCTTAAGGTATTTTGGCCTGCAAGAACTTTCAATTTCACACAAGTTGAATGCAGCGGTATTCGCGTAGCGGAAAATCAGGCTAAAATATCTCCACCTTAAAAAATTCCCTGGGATTTTTCCTGATCTCCTCGATCAAAGCACGAATATTATTCATTGTAGCTTTGACATCTGCCGCCAATGCCGAATCATTTATCAGAGCTCCGGCAGTTCCATCTCCATGATTAATCCGGTTTATGAGCAGCGAAATCTGCTCTATTGTTCTACTGAGATTCTCATCCATGCTTTTAAGCGGATCAATTAGCCTTCCCTCTATTTTTTTAACTATATCTATGGGGCCACTGTCTTTATTTCCCCTGATAATTTCCACATACTTGCTGCCAAGCAATCCTACCGCTTTCACCTCAGCATGGGCATCCGCATAAAGAAACGGCTGGTATTTTTTGTCAATCTCCACCAATATTACCTGGCTTTTTGATAATACATCGATTTTACTTACCTTACCTACAGTTACTCCCTGAAGCCATACCGGGGCACCAACTTTTAAGCCACCCACATCGGAGATGGTAATAATAAGAGGAAAGTGCTGCCGAAAGACAGAAGTAACCAGTCCGGAAAAGAAGATGGAAAAAACCACCAGCACTATAACCACCGAAATAAATACAGCCAGCTTCAACTCAGACCAGGAAAGTATATGACGGGCAGGCTCATTCATAATTGCAGCCTTTAGTTATAATTTGTCCAGAAGATAACGATAAGGATTTAAAAACTGCTGAAGCTGGGGGACCTGAGAATGCAGAAATGCATCTCTGCCACCATCGAAAAGGATCTGACCATCCTTGAGGAACATGAATCTGGATGCCAGCGAAAGAGCGTCAAAAATCTCATGAGTAACAATAATAAAGCCTTTACCACCTGTGGCTGCCTCAGAGATCAGGTTGCGGATAATTCCTGTGTTTACCGGATCAAGGCCACTGGTGGGTTCATCATAAAGATTCATTCTGGCACCGGAGACTGCCAGCGATCTGGCAATAGCAACTCTGCGTTTCATTCCGCCACTGAGTTGCTCAGGCATCAGCTCCGCTTCAGACTCCAGATCAACAGTTTTTAAAAGCATTCTCACCTGCTTCTCTATTTGTGAAAAACTGTATGAGGTATGCTCCCTGAAATAAAATGCCACATTTTCCCTCACCGAAAGAGAATCAAACAGAGCTCCCTCCTGAAAAACAATACTGAACTTAAGCCGAATCGTATTCAGCTTACGTTCATTTAAAGAGGCCAAATCGACATTATCAAAAAGCACTTGCCCGCTATCTGCAAGCGAAAGACCCAAAATCAATTTTAGGATAGTAGTTTTTCCTGAGCCACTGGGCCCCAAAATTGCCACCTTTTCATCTGTATTAATAATAAAACTGACTCCTTTTATGACCGGGCGGGCTTCATACCAAAACCAGACATCCTTAAAGGTAATCATCATCATCATCCTAAGGGAAAAATATCCAGATCACCTTTGTTATTAAAAAATCGGTGATCATAACCGTAACCGTAGACAATACATAACTTTTGGTTGCAGCATTCTTTAAGCCCAGGCTCCCCCCCTGCGATCTCAATCCTATATGGCAGCTGATAGTAGCAATCAGATAACCAAACACAAAAGGTTTGCTTACCCCAAAGAGAGTATTTTTGAGATCCATTATAGCACGAATAGAGCTCCAGTAAAGTTCCGGATCTGAGTGGTATTGTGCGGTAGTGATAAGGAATCCACCGATTATGGCCGCAAAATCGCCGATAAAGGTTAATGAAGGAAGCATGATAAGAGAGCTTAAGATCCTGGGGGTAACCAGTTTTTTTATGGGACTTACTCCAAAAGCCCTCAAAGTATCGATTTGTTCTCTTTGAACCATGGCGGCTAGTTCAGCACTTATTCCCGCACCAACTCTTCCTGCAAATACTAACGCAAGAGTGATTGGACTGATCTCCCGAATAACCGATACCCCAATTACTCTCCCCACTTCACTTTCCAGTCCCAATCCTTCAAACTGATTAAGCACTTGAATCGAAAGTGCCATTCCTACTACAAAGGTGGTGATTAATGCAATCAGAAGTGTACCCGGTCCAGCATGATTCATCTGTTCCACTATTTCCTGAGCATAAAACGGTTTACTAAATGCTCCAATTAACCCCCAGCAACATATTCTGTAATATTCTTTTAATGAGAGAAAAAACCGTTTCATCCCAAAACCCCAAGGGAAAAATGAAATCCCCTTTATCCAACCACTTAATAAGCGATGGGCTTTTCCAGCAGCTTGGAATTAACAAACAACTGTAAACATCTGAATTTCTAAACCTCAGCTATGCTCTTTTTGTCAACATTTTAATCCCATGGGATGACAGTGATCCAAAGGCCCTCAGCAATAAAACCGATGCAACAATCAAACCATTTTTTAAAAACATCCCGGGAGCGAACGTTTAGGTTCCACCTGTTTTCTACCCTATTGTACCTGCAATCACCTGCAAAACATATCAGCAAATGGCACTCTGATAATTATCAACACGACAACTATACTGTCTGTTTGCAGGCAACAAAAGCGGACTTTAGATAAGATAAAAAACCTGGATTCTTCTTTTTGGGCAGGCAAATACTTATATTAGAGTTGAATAATTATGTTAATCTATTTAACCGCAAAAATACGTCGCAAAGGAGTCACATGTGAATACAGGTAGCGATGTCTTTATACGGAATACTCTTCTTGAAGGTTATGATTTCTTTATAAAAGATGAATTCAACAAAGAATACCACTTCAAAATCGCCTCTTTCCCCATACCTTCCGGCCTGCTATCGGAAGCGATCGAATTTACTGGAAATGATTCACCCGGCTACACCTTTAACCTGCTGTCCTCTTTTGATACAGATGTGGAATATGCTGAACTCCTGCTTAAAGAAAAAATCAAAAAAGGAATCAACCAGAAATATCACACCAACGCCATCAACAAAAAACTTATCGAAAAGAAGGGGCTCTGCGGACGTATCGAATCTCATTATGGTGAACTCAATACCAAATACCATAAAGCTCTGTTAGTGGAAAATACCATGGTAACTATCGAAGAGTTTGCAGAATTGATCGATCAACTCAAGGGATTTGAATTTGAATTTCGCATAAAGGATACACAATGAGAATTTCTTATGATACGGCTTGTTTGATTAGTTATATTCCGGAGCAAATCACATCAGGAATATAATCATGCGAATAGATCCCTTGAAGCTTTGTTTCAGAATTCTTAAAATAATCCTGGTTACAATTACCGCATTGCTGCTGACCTATTCAGTAGTGTTTTCAATAACAGGAACGATCCTTATTTATAAAGGCTATCGGTTGGCTGTAGCCCCAATTAAAAAAGTACAGGCACTGAAAGACTCAAATCCCAAAGAATCACTCTATATGTCCAGATATCGGCAAGAGCTCTTAGCTGAGGGCATATCCGATTCCCTCATTCAGATTTTCATGCCTCTGGACTCAATTTCACCCCATCTTAAAAATGCGGTAATTGCTGCGGAAGATGATGGTTTTTACACCCATCCTGGAATCGATCTGGAAGCCATCGCCCAGGCCTCTGAATTCAACAAGTTGCAGGGACAATTTAAACATGGTGCCAGCACCTTGACCCAGCAAGTGGCCAAGAATTTTTTCCTTAATGGAGAAAAAAGCTTTGAACGCAAAATAAAGGAACTGGGATTTGCCTTTTTGCTGGAGCACTATCTGGGAAAAGATCGCATATTGGAATTGTATCTTAATTACGCTCAGTGGGGTAAAAACATATTCGGCTGTGAAGCGGCCAGCCAATACTATTTTAAAAAAAGCGCCTCAGAGCTAAACAGAAACGAAGCTGCACGGTTAGCCGCAGTGCTGGCCATGCCTTCCAAATTAACTCCCTTTCATAAAACCAACTTCATGGGAAAGCGACTTTCTGTAATAGCCAACAATCTATACATGCACAAACAAATAGATGAAGAAGGTTTCTTCGGACTCACCGGTTCGCTTCCCCCGCACAAAGATACACTGCAACTCAATAACAAAGAGAAAGAAAAGTTGGTTCCCATCGAAAACCGTATATCTTTTTAAGATCATCAATATTGCTTGAAAAATGCAATCATTTCACCAAAGATCAATGATTTGCGGTAGCAGTCACTTTTTCCTCTAACAGGCAGATTTTTCCTAGTTCTTTTTTCCCTGTTATTCATAACTTCCTGTTTTTTAGAATAGTTCCTCTGTGGCATACCGGTTGCATACACTTGGAAGCCAAAAGGGAGACTTCAATTCTATGTACATCAGGGCAGTTGATACCGGATCTGCATATACAACCGAGCAAATCAAAAAAGTGGCCAATGAATTTGAAGCACTGTTCTCATCTATGATGCTCAGGGCCATGCGCAAGACAGTTGGTGATAATCCCCTTATTCCCACGAGCATGGCAGAAAAGGTGTACACAGAGATGCTAGATGATGAATATGCAAATCTGTTGAGCAATCATTCATCATTAGGACTTTCTGATCTGATTTTTAAAGAACTTATGGGCAAACAGAGCAATTATAGCTCAGTATCTCAGCTAAAAAATCTGGGTAGCAGAGATTTTCAGTTATTAGATAATTCATTTGTGCCTTCAAGTGATCTTCTTATTAACGAATCAGGATTTTCCAGAACAAAAAAATGGGACTTTCTGGTTTCTGACGCTGCTGAAAGATACGATGTCGATAAAAATCTTGTGTTTGCTATCATTGCCAGGGAATCGGCGGGCAATCCTTATGCAATATCCAGAGCAGGTGCCAAGGGATTGATGCAGCTTATGGATTCTACTGCCAGGGAGATGGGGGTTACTCACTCCTTTAACCCCAGGGAAAATATCGATGGCGGTGTAAAGTATTTCAGAAAAATGCTGGATCAATTCGATGGTGATATAAAACTGGCACTAGCCTCCTATAACGCCGGTCCTGCAGCGGTAAAAAAATACAATGGCATTCCCCCATATACAGAAACTCAAAACTATGTGGATTCTGTTCTCCGTCTTAGAGAGCATTTTTCAGAAAAGGATTGATTATGGAGAAGTTGCTGGAACAGCTGGTGGATATTTTAAAAAACGAAAGTAATCTTCACCAGGATCTGCTAAAAACCGCTGATACCCTGAATGAAGCGATTAAGACGAAGAATCTGGAGTCTATTATGAATTGTACTTCGACTCAGGATGAACAGGTTTATCAGATTGCCATGCTTGAAGAGAAACGGATTGAATGCACTTGTAAAATTGCGGATCTGCTGGAATTAAAAGAAGAAATTCCAAAGATGGATTCCTTATTACAAAGAGTTTCGCAGAAATGGCGCACATCTTTATCAGCGCTTCAGTTGAAGCTCAGAGAACAGATCAGAGAACTATCTAAAATCAACACATCCAATCGTATTCTGCTCGAGGAGGGAATCTCTTTTATTAACAGCAATATTATGATGTTTCAATCTTCCCCCAGAACTCATCAGTACGGTGGGAAAGGTAAATCGGCAGTAATTGCGCCAAGCCGTAATCTGATTAACAAAGTAGTTTAGGGGAGATTATCATGAGTTTACTGTCTGTTTTAAATGTCGGGACCAGGGCAATATTTGCTTCACAACTGGCGATGGATGTTGCAGGTCAGAACATCTCCAATGCAGATGTTGAAGGATACTCCCGAAAGCGCCTTAATCTGCAAACAGATTACCGATATGATTCTACATACGGCCAGATAGGAATCGGGGTGGAAGTCATCAACATTGAACGGATGCGCAATGTTTTTATTGACGAGCAGATACGGCGTCAGAATCATCAGGTCGGCTATTATGAAGAACTGGATTATACTATGGAATCCATTGAAAATATTTTCACAGAACCAAGCGATACTGGAGTTATCCATTTTGTGGACCAGTTTTTTGACAGTTGGCAAAACCTGGCCAATAATCCCTCAGACATATCAGCCAGAACCATGGTCAGAACAAATGCAGAGATACTTATCGATGTTTTTCACAACGTATCGGGAGAACTGGCGAATCTGCGCCAGACCAGAAATGAGGAAATACAGCAGCAAGTCAATAAAATCAATGAAATATGCAAAGAGCTTTACAATCTTAATCTGGAAATCGGAACTGTTGAATTAAACAATCAGAACGCCAATGACAGCCGTGACAGAAGAGATCTTTTGCTGAAGGAACTCTCAAAAATCATTGACTTTTCTGTGGTAGAAAATGATACCGGTCAAATTACAGTCACCACCTCCGGGAATATCGTTGTGTCTCCGGTTTATTATCAGGAGCTTGAGACCATAACCGATAGCACCAGAATTTCTGATGGAACCACAATTACTGAGATCGGTGTCCGTTTTACCGGCTCCAAAAACATCTACAAACCTCAGGGTGGACTGATCAAAGGTCTTTTTGAATCGCGGGACAAGATCATCCCTGAATACCAGAAGCAGCTTGATAATCTGGCCAATACTCTGGTGGAAAAGGTCAATGAACTTCACAGCAGGGGATATAATCTGAAAGGTTTTTCTGGAATTGACTTTTTTGATCCGCTTCTTACCGGAGCATCCAATATACAACTGAGTGCGCCCATATTATCAGATGTTAATAACATCGCTGCAGCATCAGGCGGTGAGTCTCATCCTGCAAGCCAGAATTTACTTTCTGCAGGGAGTCATGATTTCGGAAGCGCCCCTGTTCAACTTTACCGTGATCCTTCTGCCCTTCCTCTGGTTGAAGCAAGAAACATTCTTACTGGCACAGTAATAGTATCCACCGGGACAACGACTCTGGTTGAGGGTAGCGATTACCATATCGATTATGTTAACGGTACGATTCAGATGCTCCATAGTGGATATGACAGTGATGATCTGCAGGTTGATTTCAATTACCGTACCGGTGGTTTTGCTGGTCCTGGAGATAACAGTAACGCATTAGCTATTGCCAATCTGCGCAGCGATTTAACCATGAATAATGATGTTCATGGCAATGGCACCTCAAGTTTTACGGAATATTACAGCTCGATGATTGGAAGGCTTGGGTTAAGCAGAAATGAAGCGGATTCGAATCTGAAGACCAGAACATTTCTGGTTGATCAATACGAGACTCATCAGGATGCCATAGCAGGAGTATCACTTGATGAAGAGATGGCAGATCTGATTAAATATCAGCATACTTTCCAGGCTGCTGCCAGACTTATCTCTATCACAGATGAAATGTTAGACACTTTATTGAATATTTGATTTTTTGACGGAGGGCACACATGCGTGTAACAATGAATCAGCTTAACCGGTCAATGCAATACGTACTTAATACCCGCTATTCTGATTTGTGTGATCTTCAGGAGCAACTTGCTACCGGTAAAAAACTGATGCGTCCGTCAGATGAACCGGTCGATGTTGCCAATGCATTGAAACTTGAAACGAAACTAAAGGAATATCAACAGTTCAAAAAGAATATCAACGATGGTCTGGCATTCATGAATGTTACCGGAACTGCCATGGAAAGCATGAACACACTTCTGCAGCGGACTCGTGAACTGGCCATCCAGGCATCTTCCGATACCATCGGTGATACAGAGCGACAATACATAAATAAAGAGACAGAGCAGCTTCTTCGCCAGATGGTGGCACTGATCGATACCCAATACAAAGGAGATTATATATTCAGCGGCAACCAGACCAAGATTCCACCGCTGCAGTTCATTAGCTCAAAATCTGACACTGTTGAAGACTACACAAATTACCAGATGGCCTATTTCGACAGCTCTGCTGTAACTGTAGGTTCAACTGTGCAGATTTACAATGGTTTCGATGATACACCGGTTAAAAACATTATTCCTGGAACCTTTGAACTGCAAATAGCTGGTACTTCATATGTTGAAGGTGTAGATTATGAGGTTGATTACCTGGCAGGTACTCTTACCGTCCTTTCTCCTGACCTTCTTCTTAATGTGACCCCTGGCACACCAGCCTATGATATATCTCAAGTCAAACTGAAATTTGATTCACTATCATCTGGTAAAGATATTTACGGCAGTCCTATCTCCAGTTGGGGTGCTATTGAGCGAACAATTGAGAGTAGTATTACCATGCAGATAAATATAACAGCTGATGAGTTGACCAATGATTTCAATAGCGGAAGCAATCTGATTAGTACCATGATTCGTTTCGGCCAAAATCTTCTTCAAAGCAATCATGCAGGAATCGAATCTGCGATTGAAGAAATTGACCATAGCTTTAATACCATACTGGCGGCGCAGAGTAAAAATGGTGCAAGGATAAACCGCTTTGATACGACTTTGGAGCGTAACGAATCTCAGTTTACTGAGACTACTGCTTTACAGTCTGAACTGGTTGATGCAGAGATGGCAGAAACCATAAGCAATTTTCTTTTAACAGAAAATGTTTACAATGCTGCTCTCAAGGCTTCTTCAAAGCTGATACAGCCGTCACTGGTAAATTATCTCTAGTTAGAGGAAAAAATTGCCTGTTAATAAGCTGAATAGCAGCTTAAAAACGTTAAAAATAAAGGGTTTTTATGGCATACAAGTTGCGTAATATTAAGGCACGCAAGGAAGCTGAAAACGTCAGGATGACACAAAGAGGCAGTTGGGGCTCAAACCATCTGCAAGGAAGCACCAAATTTACAGGAGGACATTATGCCTCGTATCAACCATAACGTACCAGCTATGATTACTGGAAGTTCTTTACGCCAGACCGACAGAAGCCTTCAGAAATCGCTGGAAAAGTTATCAACTGGAATGCGTATTAACCGGGCAGCTGATGATGCAGCCGGGTTGAGCGTTTCCGAACAGCTCCGAACTCAGGTTCGCGGATTGAATATGGGAGCCAGAAACATTCAGGATGGTATCTCTCTGTTAAATATTGCAGAAGGTGCATTGATTGAAGTTGAATCAATGCTTCAGAGAATGCGCGAACTGTCTATACAATCGGCCAATGATACTTTGACATCGATTGAAAGAGGATACATTCAGATCGAAGTTCGTGAGCTGCAGACTGAAATTGACAGAATAACATCTGGAACTCAATATAACAGTCAGCCTCTTCTGAATGGACTTGCACCATGGGGTACTGCACCAGGCGGAGTGTTACATATAGGACCCAACAGCAACGGTACAACAGATACTATACAGTATCAGATTCAGCCGATGACCACCGCATCTTTGGGAGTGGATGCCACCAGTTTAAATGTTGAAACCCAGACTAGTGCCACTGCTGCTATCTCTTCTTTAGATGAAGCTCTGCGCAGTGTAAACGAGCTGCGTGCCACCCTGGGAGCCATGACCAACCGTCTGGAGCATGCATTGACAAATCAGGAGAATCAGGAAACCAATATGCAGGCAGCAGAATCGGTAATTCGTGACTCGGATTTTGCTCTGGAGACCAGTTTATTTACCAGAAATCAGATTCTGGAGCAATCTGCCACTGCCATGCTGGCACAGGCTAACGCTGTCCCGCAAAATATTCTCAGCCTACTGCAATAACTGAAAAAAAAGATTTTTAAGATATAAAGATATAAATTTGGGATTTGAGCTTATTTATTGAAGCTTGGATCCCAAAATTTTCAATCAAATAAATCATCATTGACTGATTGCGAGCCGATAAACCATTTTTCAATAATACAAATTCACCAACCCTTTGGGAGCCATTATTTTTATGGGTGATTTTTTCAAGGACATAGTATATTCCAAAGCTGATATTATAAATTTTCCATCCGGGATACCGGGATTTGAAAAGAATAAAGATTTTGTAGTGGTTACTATACCGGAATATGCACCTTTTGAATGGCTGGTTTGTGTTGATGGCTCTCGTCTTAGGTTTGCTATCATTAATCCTCTTTTATTTGCACCAGATTATTCACCAAACATCTCTAAGGAGCATCTGGAAGACCTTTCCATCAATAAACCAGAAGACATACTTCTTTATGTCATTGTAACCATACGGGAAAATCCTTTGGAATCTACGGCAAATCTTATCGGCCCGGTAGTAATAAACCGTGAGAAAAAAATCGGTAAACAGATCATTATCGATGATGAGCGTTATAGTACGCAGGAACCCATTCTGAGAAAGAGTAACGATGCTGGTCTTAACTAGAAAACTGGGTGAAACTATCCGTATCGGGGATAATATTACCATAAAAATTGTTGATCTGGACGGAAGACATGTAAAGCTGGGCATCGAGGCTCCCAGAAACGTTTCTGTGAACCGTGAAGAGATCTATGAACGGATTCAACGGGAAAACCAGGCTGCTGCCATAAGCAAGGACAAGGGATTGGAAAATATTGCCAATGTACTGCGGAAAAAAGGAAAATAGCAGCGGTTTAAATCACCTCAAAGAAGCAGTCAGCACATGTGTGCTTTCATCGGAAGTGTTAAACCAGAAGAATACCATATTTCCTTCGGTAGTAAAGCAATCTCCCAGCTCCGTTTTCGATCTGCAGGGATAGATCTCCTTGTAGAGCTGTATAGCCTTGAAAATCATATAGTTTTTTATTTCATCCATATCTATTGTATCGGTATTTTCACCAAAAAGGTTTAGTGTTCATCAATTAATTTTTCATTCTTTAACCCGAGATTCCAAAATTATGATTTTTGCATTAACACTGGGTGATCCGGCAGGAATTGGTCCTGAGATAACCCTTAAAGCACTAAGTTCTACTGAAGAAAGTTATCCTGTGGTGGTGATAGGAGACCTGGCTGTACTTCAGAACGCAGCGAAGATTCTAAATATGAATCCGGTTTTTCACTCTGTATCGGATGTAAAAGATTACCGAAAATCTGCCATAAATGTCCTTGATTTAAAGATTCTCTCTGCCAGGCAATACACGTTGGGGACTGCGCAACCGCTTTGTGGAAAAGCCTCTTTCCTTTACATACAGAAAGCGATTGATCTGGCTATAGACAAGCGAGTAGATGGAGTTATTACTAACCCCATAAACAAGGAATCCCTGCGAATGGCAGGTATCAATTTCCCCGGTCACACCGAGATATTTGCAGAAAGAACCAATAGTAGCGACTACTCCATGCTTTTTCTTTTAAGAAATGTGGGCGTTGCTCATGTTACTACCCATTGTTCATTGAAGGAAGCAATCAGTCTGATTTCAAAGCAGAGGGTATTAAAAAATATTCATCTTTTGAACAGGGCCATGAAAGACCTGGGAATTTCTGTTCCCCGAATAGCGGTTGGGGGTTTAAATCCACACGCGGGAGAGAATGGCCTTTTTGGAGATGAAGAGATAATTCATATCCGTCCTGCAATTAAACAGGCTTTGGAAGAAGGAATTAATGTATCTGGCCCCTACCCTCCAGATACCGTTTTCATGCGAGCTTTCAGGGGAGAATTTGATGGTATAGTATCGATGCTTCATGACCATGGATTTGTTGCTTTGAAGAGCATGGATTTTGAACATGGTGTCAACATAACCATAGGTTTACCTATAATCAGAACATCAGTCGGACATGGAACTGCCTATGATTTGGCTGGTAAAGGCTTGGCATCTGAAGAAAGTCTAAAGGCAGCTATGAAAGCTGCCATTTTGCTTTATAAAAACAGGATAGAAAGACAATAATTTAACATTGCTGATGTCAAATATTAAAAATCCAGTAATTCAACATCAAAGATGAGTGTTGCATTGGGAGGGATAATGCCACCAGCTCCGCGTGCTCCATATCCTAGTTCCGGTGGTATAATCAAAAATCTACGCTCTCCTTTAGACATATCCAGCAATCCCAGATCCCACCCTTTAATCACCATTCCCACACCGACTTCAAATTCAAAAGGTTCGTTACGGTCTCTGGAACTGTCAAATTTAGTTCCATCAGTAAGCATTCCCGTATAATGTACTTGTATCCTGGAACCCTGAGTCGGCTTTTCTCCATTTCCTTCTTTTTGTACAACGTATTTGAGTCCGTAAGGGGCAGTAACTGCTTTTGAGAGAAGATCCTTATAAAAGGCATCTTTTTTTTCGTTTATCATTTTGACCATAGAATCGAAACTTTGCTGATCAGATTTGAAGTTTTTTGCATCCTGACCTACTCTTATAATTTTCACCGATTTTATAGTATCATTTGCAGCAATTTTATTTACCACATCCATGCCCTCTATTACTTTGCCAAAAACTGAATGGCGGTTATCAAGGTGAGGAGTAGCATCCAGAGTGATAAAAAACTGACTTCCATTTGTATTAGGTCCGGCATTTGCCATTGAGAGAATTCCTGCAGCATTGTGTTTGAGCTCCGGATGAAATTCATCTGGAAAAGAATACCCAGGACCTCCGGTGCCATTTCCCCTGGGGTCTCCACCCTGAATGACAAACCCTGGTACTACCCGATGAAACTTTAGGCCATCATAAAATTTTACATTTCCTTTGGAAGATTTGATAGTTCCCTCTGCCAATCCCACAAAATTAGCTACAGTTAGAGGTGCTTTCTGAAACTCTAAAGAAACGACGATTTTCCCTTTGGAAGTATTTATTTCTCCATAAAGGCCATCCGGGTAATCGGATGCACAGGAGAGTACCGCACAAAGAATAGTCAAGACAACTGTTCCTTTCATATTGTTAGTTAACTCCTTAATCCCAGTCAAAAGGTGATTTGAATGGCTCTGCCGAACCATCATCTTCTTCTTTCGCTTTTTTAAATTTCATTTCAATTTCAGCTTTTCTTTTGGCTTCCTCCTCTTTAGCTTTTTGGAATTTATCATCCCATGCGACTCCCTTTTTTTGTGCCTGTAAAAATTGTTCGAGGCTGGCCTTGGGATGGTCTGCAGCTTTATGATCAACCACCTTTAATGTGGAAGGGTCGATCCATAGAGTACCTTTACACATTGGGCATTTGATTTCAAATAGACTCATATTGACACTCCTGTTTTAGTCCTGGCACAGAAAAATACATCATGACTGTTAAATAATACTCAACTGATTGAAAATTCTGCAATTTCAAAATTTAAAATTTTTGGTAACTACTCAGGTACTGAAACAAATAACTGACTAAGAAATCAAGCAAATTTAAGGAGTGCTCATTTGGGACACACACAAGGGCCTTTAATTTGCAGGTATTTTTTTATAAACAACATCATTTTTAAAACAACATCACTGCATCACTCTGTGATTTAAAAAAATTGATAGAGGTGGGATTTGGAAATTCAGAGGTCCACAGATGATTTTTAGCAAAACTCCAGTTAGAAGCACTCCTCTTATTGAGAAAAGATTTTGCGGGGATTGCTTGCCTATATCAAATAACCGTTAATTACAGGAATAATAATGATTAATTTCATTGATAACGAGATTAGTAATCAATTATTTATGAATATGTGTAATTTGAATTTTTTTTATGAAGCGCTTAAATATGAATAATGAAATGCCGTTTGAAGGTTATAAGGAACTGATCCAGATTCCCTTACAGCAAGACCAAGGTTCTCTGGATCTGATAAAGCAAATCTTTATACAATTGCATTCCAGTCAGCCAAACCCCTTTGGGATGCTATTGCAAAAGCTTACCGGCAAAGCATTTTCCAGTCGGGAGGCAATAATCCACTGGCGACATATCTTAGAAAACAAGAAAGGCATGGAACAGAAGCTAGGCCGTACTGTAGGAATCCAGATCGCTGCCATGGATTATTTCGCCCAGCAGAACGCTACCGAAGAGGTTCTCTTTCAAACTCTTGAAAAACCAGCTGAAAAGCCGATAAGCAAACCAGAAGAAGAATGGATTGAGAGGGTCTACACTCCTGGATACCATCTGGAGAAACTCAAAGAAGAGATTTTAAGGTCCAAAAGATATAAGCATGCACTATCGGCAATACTGCTGGATATCGATGAATTTCGTAGAATTAATGATTTGCTCTCTTATAAGGTGGGTGATCAGGTTCTTACAATTATCGTAAAAATCATAAAAAAGACGATTCGCAATGTAGATATCCTCAGTCGATACTCAGGTGATCGTTTCTTGCTTATTTTGCCTAACACTAACAAAAGAGAGGCAATGGAGCTTGCAGAAAGATTGCGTAACAATGTTCATGAACGGACTAAACGTCTTGAGGGATTATCAGGAGGGGTAACAATTACTCTTTCAGTTGGGCAATGCAGTAAAGACGACTCCTCCAACGCATTTTTAAAACAGCTGGAAAGTGTATTACTGGAGGGTAAAAAGAAGGGACGTAACAAGGTATATGTCCTCTCCTGAACATATTCACAAGCAAAGACTCTGTTTTTTTTGTGATGACAATGATCCTCTCTATTTTCAAAATGACATCGGTAATATTATATTATACAAAACTACCCGTTTTTTCTGATATTAATCCATGCAGAGGCAAAAGATATGGATATTGGCGGAAGGGAAAAGAAACAGTATCACATCATTGATATTGTTGGTAAAATCGACCGGCTTAAGGATTCGATAGTGTTGAAGTCCTATATTAATACGCTATTGGAGAAAAACAGTTACTTTATTGCCATGAATCTGGCACAAGTGACTTATTTGGACAGTGGAGCATTGAATGTATTAATATATTGTCACAATACTCTTAAAAAAAAGGGCGGAAATCTGGTTCTGATCGAACCTAACGAATACGTACGTGATGTGCTTGAAGTTGTGGGGCTTAACAAATTAGTAAAAATTTTCTCAACTGAAGAGGAGTTTGAACATGAACTTCAAAACGCTTAAATGGATCTTTGCCTCCTGTATAGTTCTTGCAGGTTGTGGCTCTCAGGAACTCATTAAACCAGATCAAACCCAAATTGATGCCTATATTCAAGCTCATCCTGATCTTCCAGAAAAGGATAAATCCTGTATCTATGACGGACGTTTCGAAATAGGTATAAAGCAGGAAACCTTGTACTTTCTGTTAGGTGAACCCCCTATCATCGAAAAAGTTCAACAGCCTTGGGCTCTGCAGGAAAAATGGATCTATAAAAAAGGTAACAGTAAAGTCTTTATAATAGAAGACAAACATGTGGTTGGTATACTGGAAGAAGAATGATTTAATTGCGATGATTCAGACTGGCGGGGTAACCCGCCAATTTTTCTGTGAATCACTATTTCCCCCTGTAACAGTTTTTTTCAGCCCCTGATTCGTTTTATTTTTCTCTTGCCTTTTTTTATCAGAGCTTTATAGGGAAAATGATGTATGCATACTCTTGATATTGTTTTTTCAATCTTTGCTCTGATATTTGTTACCATCGGAATTAAACGTGGCTTTATTGGCGAAATAATCCGCCTTGCCGCTATGATTTGTGGTTTTCTGGGGGCTTTTTTATACTACAATGACCTTTCTGTTTTAGTTCAATTCATTAAATTGCCTTCTTATATCAGAAACGCACTATCTTTCACTATTCTATATATAGCCATTGTTCTTTCGTTTCTTGCTCTTGGATGGCTGATCAAGAAAGTAGTTCATCTGACATTACTAGGATGGCTGGATAGATTACTTGGTGCTATGCTTGGCTTCTTAAAGACTGTTTTACTAGCCTGGATAGTCTGCCTCTCAATTTCCACTTTCAATAGAACAGAAGCCAGCTTTAATAAATCAGGTGTATACCGTACTTTCAAGAACCTTCCTTCGGCTATGAGGCTTACAGAATTAACCCAAACCCGTAATCACCTTAGAAAACTCATAGATCCTAATTACAAAGAAAAAGTAAAGAACAAGGTTGAAAAAGTTAAACCAACCGTGCTAAAATAGAAATCACAAAGTAAGCTGGATTTTAAAACGGAGCTAAGTTTTTGATTTATCTGTTTAGTATATGCATGGGACTGGTGTTGGGATCATTTTTTAATGTACTGATCTGGCGGATTCCCCGTGAAGAATCCATCCTCTGGCCACCATCTCATTGCCCATCATGTGGTAACAGGATAAAACCCTGGGAAAACATCCCTGTATTAAGTTTTCTTTTTTTGGGCGGCAAGTGCAGTAAGTGTAAAAAATCTATCTCCTGGGTTTACCCCCTTATTGAACTGATGACAGCAATTTGCTCATTTATAATCTGTTGTACTCTATTTAGAAAAAATATTTCCAGTTTTACCTGGTTCAGCATTCCACCTTTATTACTGCAATATTTTTTTCTTTTGCTCATGCTCCCTGTAGCGGTGATAGATATAAGACATTACATCATCCCCGATGGATTCACATTGCCTTTAATTGTGAGCGGTCTTCTGCTCTCATTTCTTCCTGGTGAAATCACCCCAGTCCAATCCCTAACAGGAATAATAATGGGTGGAGGAACTCTTTACCTGATAGGATGGCTTGGAACCACGATATTAAAAAAGGGCGATGCAATGGGATTTGGTGATGTCAAACTTATGGCGGCAAGCGGAGCAATCTTTGGAGCAAAATTTTCTTTAATGAGTATTATTTTCGGTGCTTTTTTCGGATCAGCTATTGGTTTAACGCTCATCGCTTTAAAAAAACTTGATCCTGATCACCATATCCCCTTTGGACCATTTCTGGGAGCCGGTATTTGGCTTTCTGTGATGGCTGGAGATCTGATTTTAAAAACATATTTCAACTATATTGAAAAAATCACTTCTTTTTAAAAATCGGGCTCACCATAGAAAACAATAAATTATTTCCTAAGTCCTAAGTAATTATTAAAAGAGTGGAAAATGTACTTGATCTTTATTGCTAATTTGGTTATATTACCAAATTAACCAATAGATTGGAATTCGCATGGACAAAAAAATAAAAGCAAAGTTTGAAGCTAAGGCGACAATTATCAAGGCAATGGCACATCCTACTCGCCTACTGATAATTGATGCACTATCCCACCAGGAATATTGCGTTTGTGAACTTACCGAAATGGTTGGTGCCGACACTTCAACAGTTTCAAAACATCTATCTATACTCAAAAATGCAGGTATTGTTTCGGATGTTAAAAGAAATCAGATGGTTTTTTACAGTCTGTCTATGCCATGTGTGCTGAATTTCCTCAATTGTATAGAGTCAGAAATTCAGAAGCGTGCCAAAGCACAACTGGAACTTATCAGATAATTTTTTTGATACGAATTTGGCTGTTTTGCCAAATAGCATAATAAGGAGTGAAAATGGACTGGAAAAAAGAATCAAAAACACTACTTATAATTGTTGCAGTTTTCCTGGTAATGTTTTTTCTTCCAGTAGGAATTCCGCGCTTTGATAACGCGATCTTCGAGGCTCTTCAACTTGCTAAATGGTATGCAAGGGAGCATGTGCTTTTATGCCTGATACCAGCTTTTTTTATTGCCGGAGCAATCGGTGTATTTATAAGACAGGCATCGGTAATGAAATACCTGGGAGCAAAGGCAAACAAAATCCTTGCTTATGGGGTTGCCTCAGTTTCTGGAACGGTGCTGGCTGTCTGTTCATGCACAGTGCTTCCATTGTTTGCAGGTATTTACAAAATGGGTGCCGGAATTGGTCCCGCTTCAGCATTTCTATATTCCGGCCCTGCAATTAACGTATTGTCAATAGTTCTCACAGCTCGTGTCCTTGGATTTGAAATGGGACTTGCCCGTGCAATTGGGGCTGTTGTATTCAGTATTGTGATCGGTCTGGCCATGCACTTTATTTTTAGAAAAGATGAAGCTGCCAGGACTGCAGCTCAGATGGCAATACCTGATGTTGAGGTGGGGAGACCACTATGGGAAACTGCGGCTTATTTTTTGGTTATGATTGCCATTTTAGTATTTGCCAACTGGGGAAAACCGATGAATGAAAGCGGCTTATGGCATTTGATATATACAAATAAATGGGTGGTGACCTCAGTGTTTTCAGTATTACTTGGTATAATGCTTATTGCATGGTTTAAATTGGCTTGGTGGAAAGTGTTTTTTGCAGCATTACCGGCAACATTAATTGCACTGATAACCCCAAAATCAATTCCAGATGATTTTATTCCGATAGCTGCCTTTACCGCTGGTTTCATTGGTTTATCCGTTATTACCAGTACCGATAAGGGTGAAATCGGCGATTGGTTCTCATCAACTTGGACATTTGCAAAACAGATACTTCCATTACTGCTTTTCGGTGTTTTAGCAGCAGGATTTTTACTGGGCCGGGTTAACCATGAAGGTCTCATACCATCACAGTGGGTTAGTGCTGCAGTCGGCGGAAATTCGTTCAGGGCAAATTTCTTTGCCTCTGTTGCCGGTTCTTTTATGTATTTTGCTACTTTGACAGAAGTTCCGATTTTGCAGGGTCTTATCGGAAGTGGTATGGGTAAAGGTCCTGCATTGGCTTTACTTCTCGCAGGACCTGCACTTTCATTACCAAGTATGCTTGTACTAAATGGTATATTTGGATGGAAAAAAACGGCTACTTTTATTACACTTGTAGTGGTATTGTCAACCCTTTCAGGAATGTTATACGGAATGCTCTTCACCTGAATATAGCTTTTAGAAATAAGTTTTATACTGAAAATTTAATAAGAAAGCGGGTAAATAAGATGAAAAAATTACAAATTTTAGGAACTGGTTGTCCTAAATGCAAAAAACTGGCAGAAGTTGTTGATGATGTCGCGAAATCGATGGGTATAGACTACGAACTTATCAAAGTAACAGATATCAATGAAATTTTAAAATTCGGTGTTATGATGACACCTGCATTGGCTGTCGATGGTGAAGTAAAGGTTTATGGTAAAATACCAAAACCCGATGAAATAAAAAAAATGATTGCTTAATAATAATCAATTGACTGATCAGGAGTGGTTATGAGTGATTCATGTATCTGTAATTCTGCACCCATATTGATTTTCTCATGTGCTGGTGCAGCCGATGTTGGTAAGATTGCTGACACCAGCAGCAAGAAAACTTCATAAAGAAGGTTCAGGAAAACTGTTTTGCCTGGCTGGAATTGATGCCGAATTTAGTAATTTTATCGAGCAAACAAAATCTGCATCAAAATTATTGGTTATCGATGGATGTCCGGTTGATTGTGCCAAAAAGCTGATGGAAAAAAACGGTATAACAAATTTCGAATTTATTCGCGTTACCGATTCTGGTTTGGAAAAAGGCAAATGTCCAGCTACGGATGAAAGTATAGAAAAAATAGTTAAACAGGGCCGCAGTGCATTATTAATTATAAATAATGAAATTTTACAGGGAGCATAATATGATTTTTCAAAAATTCTTTATGAAAAAAAATATCGTAAATTTTTTAGCTATTATGACATTATCAGGTTTTTTGTACTCATGTCAAAGTTCAGAGCCAGTTAAAAAAACAGTAAAAACTGATTCCGCTAAGACTACGGAAAAGGCTGCAACACCTAAAAGTGAACAGAAAAAAGTGGTGGTTTACTATTTTCATACAACTTTCCGCTGCCATTCCTGTACAATGATCGAACAGTTTACCAGAGATGCAGTTGAAAACGGATTTGCTGAGGAGCTTAAAAAAGGGCTCATCGAGCTTAAAGTCATTATTGTTGAAGAAAAAGGAAATGAGCATTTTGCAGAAGAATATAAACTCTATACAAAATCAGTAATTATTTCAGATGTTAGAAATGGCAAAGAAGTTTCATGGAAGAACTTGGAAAAAATATGGCAGTTATTAGGCGATCAGAATAAGTTTAAAGAATATATCCAAACAGAGATAAAAATATTTCTCAAAGAGTAATTATGATGGATTCACTATTTGTTGATATTGGAACCGCAATCTGGCTTGGGATTTTGACATCCATAAGTCCGTGTCCGTTGGCTACTAATATCGCTGCAATTTCCTATGTCGGGCATAAAGCCAATAATACCAGGTCTGTGTTTTTTGCGGGCATTCTTTATACACTCGGTAGAGCTCTTGCATATATTGCTGTAGCAATTTTAGTCACCAGAAGCCTTCAGTCAATTCCAGGTGTTTCCATGTTTTTGCAAAAGTATATGAACCTGGCAATCGGGCCATTGCTCCTTGTTGTAGGAATTCTTCTGCTTGGTATCTTTAATATTAGTTTTGGTGGAGGTATAAGCAGTAACATGCATTCAAGAATTGACAAAATGGGTTTATGGGGTTCAGGACTTCTAGGTATTCTTTTTGCGCTTGCATTTTGTCCGGTTTCTGCAGGATTGTTTTTTGGTGCTCTCATACCTTTGGCTGTAAAGGGAAATTCAGTTTTGATGTCATCTCTTTATGGAATAGGAACTGCAGTTCCTGTTTTAGCATTTTCACTTATTATAGCTTTTGCTGCAAACATGATCGGCTCAGTATTCAATAAACTTTCCATTACAGAAAAATGGATACGATATACAACTGCAATTGTTATGATTGTCATGGGAATTTTGCTCATCCTTAGGCATAATTTTGGGATTAACTTTTGAGGTGATTTTTCAGAAGAATTTTTCAGGGTAAATTAAGGCTACAATTGTGAAATATTCCCATGGTAAGGGGGCGCTTCCAGTGGAGATTTTACTGATAAACACTTGTAGACCTCTGAATTTTAACCCCTCACTTATATTTTTTATTGAGATCTTTTTCAACATGATTACTCCACGGCTTTTTATTATTGTTAATAAGCAAATTTCGCCTTATTAGTTTTCATAATTTTTACCAGTGATAGCATGACCGGCACTTCAACCAGTACTCCTACGACCGTGGCCAATGTTGCACCTGAATTCATACCAAATAGAATCAGTGCCACTGCTACCGAAAGCTCGAAGAAATTACTAGCCCCGATAAAAGCAGAAGGTGCAGCTTCCTGAAAGGGTATCTTGAGAGATTTTGCGCCAAAATATCCGATGTAAAATATCAGATAGGTTTGTATAATCAAGGGAATTGCAATAAGCAGTATATGAAGCGGGTGATTAATAATTTTATCGCCCTGAAAAATGAAAATTAAAACCAGAGTTATAAGTAGTCCCAATGGAGTAACCCAATCGAGTTTTTTGACAAGATGTAGTTCAAACCACTCGATACCCTTATTCTTTATTGTAAAATAACGTGTCAGGCCTGCCGCCAAAAGCGGTATAGCCACATAAAACAACACCGAAAAGAAAATAGTAGCCAGAGGTACCGGGAAATCGGTGGTCACTCCGAGCAGGAATTTTCCCAATGGAGCAAAGATTACCAAAATTATGAGATCATTGACAGATACCTGCACTAGCGCATAATGAATATTCGCTTTTGCCAGATAGGTCCATACAAGAACCATTGCAGTGCAGGGAGCCAATCCCAGAAGAATCATTCCGGCAATGTATTCACTCTGCAAATTGGATGGAATCAAACTTGAATAGATTATATGCATAAAAATCCAGGCCATAATAGCCATGCTGAAGGGCTTTATTGCCCAATTAACTACTATGGTCAATAACAAAGGTTTGCTGTTCCTGCCAACTGCCATTACTTCCTTAATACTGATCTTCAGCATAATAGGATACATCATGATAAGAAGCACAATTGCTACAGGCAAAGAGACATTAGCGACTTCAATCCCTCCAAGTGTAGCTGAAGCTTTTGGAAACAGATACCCCACAGTAGTTCCCAGAATTATGCATATCGCAACCCAGACCGAAAGATATCTGTCGAAAAAATTAAGGGCTCTTTCCTCCTCTACAACCTGTGTTTCAAGCCGACTAAGTTTTCCGTCGTTTTCCTTATTTACAGTCATTTTATATTCTCCTTACTTATTACATTTTTTTCAGGTTGTCAGGTAAACCCTGAACAAAGTTTTTAATTTCATCCCGTACTCGTCTATAATGATCAAGCGCATCCTGCTCATTTACGGCACTTTTTGCCAATTTTGGGGGATCATCAAAGCTGACATGAAAACGGTTTACATTTCCGGAAAACACCGGACAACTCTCATTGGCTGCATCACAAACAGTTATTACCCAATCAAACGAAATATGCTTCAGTTCATTTAGGTGTTTTGAATGATGATGTGATATATCAACGCCAGCCTCAGCCATTACTTTGACTGCGTTAGGGTTTAATCCATGGGTCTCAATTCCTGCAGAATAGGGCTCGATTATTTCATCTTTAAGATGCCGTACCCATCCTTCAGCCATTTGGCTTCGACAGGAATTGCCGGTACAAAGAAATAAGATTTTCAATTTGCTCATAATCTATCCCCTTTTTATGCAACTCCAAAAAATTATTACAACATTACTGGTTTATTTCTAGCAATTCGAAACATTTCGATTTTCTCATATTCATTTCTATTTGTTAAAAGCTACGATGAATCTTCTAAATACTTTTTACAGAAATGCAGATGCAAAATAAAATGTATTGATGGAGTATATCAGTATTTAAGAACATCTTTGCTTTTTGCATATAGCCTCCAATCCATCCGAAATAATTTTCTTCATCCGATTATCATCTTCGTTAATAATGCAATCATTCTGAAGTAGTGAGATCGTCAACTTTATAATTTCATGTATCTCTTGTTTATTAATTGATTCAGTAAGTCTGTAATACACCCACCGACTATCTTTACGACTCTCGACCAATCCTGCAGTTTTTAGAATCGACATGTGTTTTGAAACGGTGGATGGCGCTAGCGAAAGCAGTTCTATGATTTGGCAAACGCACAATTCGCCACGCAGCAGCGCCATGAATGCTCTCACTCGATGCTGGTCGGAGAGTGCCTTGGTTATGTTAGTAAATTCTTCTATTGTCATATATTTTATTCCTTGTTCTTCGGATTATATTGAATTGCGTGGCTTTTAAAATGGTATTTTAAACACGTTTCGCAATTACTTACAATAACTGTACCGATTACCACAAGTTCTTTCACTTGACCAATAAATATGGTTTTCCGGTAGTTTCGTGTCGCTTTTAATAGCAGAATTCATTATGTATTCTCCAATATTTCGTTATTTAGTCATTTATCGAAATATAAATACAAACAAGATTTCAGAGCAAGTAGTTTCTAGTCTAGTTATCGTAGCGATTAAGAGTTTATCAGAAATAAATTCCGAAAAAAAAGATAGATTATCGTCAGGATCAACAGTTGAGAAATGCTTTTATAGAATAATTATTGTAGTTGTGTAATGATTCTGAAGTAGGTAAATAAATTTTCGATTTTAATATTTTTAATAAGGTAATAAGGTTATAATCATTTCTGGCTTTCAGGAAACCACTGGCTAAGCCAGTGGA
>CAYYNL010000027.1:0-3117 GCA_964472925.1 uncultured Fibrobacter sp.
TCGGGGTTCCATCATGCTTCCTTATCGCGCAGAACGCTACTTCAGCACAGTGCTCTTTTAATTCCTGGAAAAAATCATAAAGCAATATGGACCAATATCAATTAATATCATTATTAAATCAGCTGTATAATCAGTCGATACCGGTAGAACAGGCCTTTGCCAGATTAAAGGATCTTCCCTACCAGGACTTAGGTCATGCAAAGATCGATCATCACCGCGCACTCCGAAAAGGCTACCCGGAAGTAATCTTCTGTCAAAATAAGACCGCCCAGCAGGTTGTAGAAATAGCGAAGGCTCAACTGGATCACGGCGAAACTATTTATGGAACCCGTGCAAATCAGGAAATACTGGAGGCGGTAAAAAATTCCATAGCAGATGTTTGTATAGATAGCCTTGCTCGTTGCTTTTGGAAAAAAGCGCCCAACTGGCAAAAATCCCAGAATGTACGTGGAGAGATAATCATCTGTTCTGCCGGTACTGCCGATCTTTCCGTTGCTTTGGAGGCTCAGCATACAATTGAAATCTTCGGCCACAGTTGCACTCTGCTTTCTGATGTAGGTGTAGCTGGAATCCACAGGCTCTTTTCCTTCAGGGAACAATTATCAAATGCATCGGTTATCATTGCTGTTGCCGGAATGGAAGGCGCTTTGCCATCAGTTGTCGCTGGTTATGTCTCATGTCCGGTAATCGGTGTTCCAACCAGTGTGGGATATGGTTCTCACCTTAACGGGATGGTCCCGCTTTTTGCCATGCTAAATTCCTGCGCCTCAGGGCTGACTGTGGTTAACATAGACAATGGATTTGGTGCAGCCTGTGCTGCGGTTTCCATTAACAGTTTATAGGAATAAAACAGTTTTTTTGTCGCTTTACTTTACCTTCAAACATCTGATTCGGCAAAATTAAACCGAATTTTTGTTTCGCCAACTGGTTATTGACTGTGTAATCTTTTTTGCTACACTTTCCCAGGTTAAATCTGTCAAATACTTGTTGTAACCTGCTTCCCCGAATCTTTTCATTTTATCGGGGTCCTGAAGCAAGCCGATAATTGCATCCGCTAACTTTTTACTGTCATTTGGAGGAACAATAAATCCAGTCTTTCCATCCTCGATTATTTCCGGCATTGCACACACATCGGTACCGATACATGGTAACTTATGAGCCATTGCCTCTCCAAAGACAACCCCAAACGGTTCGTACTGTGATGGCATCACAAATAACGAAGCATCCATATATTCCGATTGCAGCCGAGCTTCTCCTTCGATAGTATTTTTATCCACTCTTCCTATACATCTGACTCCAGAAGGCAAATTGGTCAGTACAGGACCAACGATAGTCAACTCAGCTTTGGGAATAGCTTTTCTCACTGTTTTGAAAGCTTCAAGCAGAGTATATCCGCCTTTGCGCTCGAAATGTAGCCCCACAAAAATTATTTTGGGTTTTTCATAGTCTTTATTGCAGATTTCTGGAACTGAATGGAAATTGATTCCTGCTCCCACTGCAATTACTTTCTCAGGACTGCATTTGAAATCTTCAATAAATATTCTCCTAAGCCAATTACTCATGGGGAATATCAAATCGAGCCGATCGTAAAGTTTTTGTTCATAACTCAATGCTTTGCGTATATATGGAGTATTTGTGGAAAAACGGCTGTTTATTCTTTTTATCTGTGCCCATAGATTCCCATCATGATAAGAACATAGAGTTTTTTCTTTCAATTTTCCAATATTGGAGAAGTTGTACCATGCACCTACCTGCAAAATTGTATTACAGAGATCCGCCTTTTCTTCAATCTTTTTGACTGCAACCCTGGTCATATTGTCAAAGAGAAATGTGTTCAGATGATATTTCTGTTTCCATACACCCATATTCGGACTGAATGAAATTACCTGCGTCAACCGCTTTACCAGACTTCCGACATCTGCACTGACTGCATCTACCAGTACCCCCTCTTTTTGCAAAGCTTTAAAGAAAAACCTGCTCAAGCCAGACCAGGTACGGAAATGAAAAGGATCTTCATCGATCACCCCAATAATTTTTAAATCATTGTTCACAAGAATACTCCCATGTTTACTTTTTCTTTTTTGCTTTAATGGTTAAGCTTATAATTTTAAAAGACTATCGAATCGATGATTGCCACAGTACAATTCTTTCACCTTTCAGATACCTTAGCCAGGCAACCACAATGGAAATATTCACCATTACAAAGAAAGAAGGTATTTTCATCAGTTTCACTTTATTCAATTCAGGAATAGCAATCCCGGTTAAAGCCATTATATAAAAAGCGAGCTGAAAGGCTGTTAACACTTTGTAAACATAGTCAGATTCAATCAGATATATACCAGTGGAAAAAGCAATTAATAAAAATATGGGTACAATCCAGCGAAGCAACTTATGACACAAATACATATAAGAGAACAGTCCGAATTTGAAGATGTTAAGGAATTCCAGATGATTAAAAAATACAGTCAATCCCCTTACTACGGTTCTCACTTTACGGTTAAATTCCTTTGATTTATCTTTTATGTCAGGATAATATCCTATTGCCATGGGATCGCTTATCCCCCGCAGACCTATTTTTATGCTGTTCAGAAGAGTCTTGAAATCGCTTTGCATGTTGGTGGAAAAATCAAAGCACGCCTCTTTTCTTGCTGCAAAAAATGATCCGCTCAGACCTACAACCGATTTAACAGAAGATTCCAGATGCCGCAACCACATCTCATATTTTACATAGAAGCCCTCACCTCCCCCTTCTCCATTTATCAGCAGTTTATCAACACTGCTTACACATCCTATTTGCGGATCATAAAAATTTGCTACGATTTCCAGTAACCCATCTCTATCCAGTGTTGTTGCCACATCTGAGAAAACCAAAATATCGCCCCTGGCTCTTTTGATCGCTTCACTCTGGCCATTCTCTTTTCCTTTCCTTTCCCTTAATTCAATCAGTTCTATTCCCTTTTCCTTATATTCTCTTAAAATCTGATTGGTGGAATCGGTGGAACCATCAGAGACAACTATTATCTGCATTCTTTCTTTTGGATAATTCAAACTCAGGGTGTTTTCAATTTTCTCCCTTATTCTTTTTTCTTCATTGTAAGCACTTATTATAACAGTAAC
>CAYYNL010000027.1:3217-6864 GCA_964472925.1 uncultured Fibrobacter sp.
GATGAACTGTTGTTCCATTTTCGCCTCACCGTAACAGCACAATGATAACCAGCTGATCTTACCTGTTCTGTGATAGCATCATTGGTAAAACCATTAGGATAGCAGAAAGGGATAAATTCGGATGAAACCACATTTTTTTTCAGTAATGTTTCTCTGGATCTGTACAGCTCAGCTCTCACCTTCTCTATACTTTCGGATGTAAGGATAACATGTTCTGATGTATGCGAGCCAAAATTCACCAGTTTCGATTCCTTCATCCGATAAACCTGATCCCAATTAAGGAAATCGTACCGGTCTTCTTTAATCAAATCGTTTTCTTTGACTATGCGCCAGATAACCTCCCTGTCACGTTCCATCGAATATTTCTTTACAAGATTTATTAATTCATGAAGATTTTTCCGGTTGAATTTCCTTTTCAGTTCTTTTCTGCTTTTTTCATCTTCCAGATAATTCAAAAGAAAACCTGTGTCAAATTTCCTCTTTATCATTAAGTTGGCAAAACAGTCTGGCCAGAACATTCTTTTAGTACCAATATATTCTGTAGGCAAAAATACAGTGGCCGGATATTGGTATTCTTTTAATACAGGATAGACATTTGTATAAAAGTCAACCCATCCGTCATCAAAGGTTAATACGCATGATGGCCTATTAATATCTATTCTCTCTCTGCATACCTTTTCAAGCGAAACTATCTGAAAATATCTTCCAAGTATCTCCATTTGTTTCTTAAAAGCAGCAGGACTGAGATACATCCCAGGTTCAATGTATTGATCCGCAGATGGTTTATTGATCCGATGATATGCCAATATTACAAATCTGCCACTACGAGCGTGGTTTTCACAGATTTTTCGGAATTTACTGCTGCTCATAAAAACTGCAGCTTTGATCTGCTTTATCAGTTTATTGGCAAGATCTATCATCGATGTTTCTCACCTTTTCAGGCTTAATTTCTGATATTACCAGACGCATCTTACCACCTTTTCCCCTTTCAATACTATCTACATACTTTATGTTAACCTTAACCAATGGTCCTGTTCTCTTCTGTATTTCATTAAGAAGACTTTTTTCAGTATCTTCGGAATATTGATTATCCTTTACTATCAGCAATTCGATTTCCTGAAGATTGTACTGTCTGTATTGAGCCTGCCGCACCGGATATCCTCTGAAAACGCCACTCAATCTACCAATTTTTCTACCGTCGGGAGTCTGGATAACATCATCATCTCTTCCAAGCACTTTTTTTATTACCGGAAAATTGCTTCCGCAATCACAATGCTGCTGCTCCTCTGAATCCAACAGGATTTTATCACCTATTCGGTAACGGATCAGAGGCATTATTTCATTTATAAACCCGGTACAGACCACTTCAGCTTCTTCACCTGGAGCTGCGTAAAAGCCTCTTTCATTTATCAATTCTACATAGCTGTAATCTGAATTCAGATGATACTTTCCAGCTTTGCATTGAGCAACAAACACACACATTTCTACTGAACCATATTGGTCGAAAACCGATACGCCAAAGGCTTCTTCTATCGCTTTCCTCTGAAAAAGATGCAATGTTTCGGCTGAAGTAATTATTGCTCCGGTTATACCTTTTAAAGAGATCCGGTTTCTTAATGCATAATCTGCAATGGCATAAACACTGGATGGGAATGCATCGATGTAGGATGGTTTCTTTTTTTTGAGCACTTCAATATAACTTCCGATGTTGCTATCTGAAAGATGATATGATGAAAGGAAAAGACTTTTTTGAAACAGACCATATCTCCAGAATGGAGGCTTTGCCTGCTCGCCTTTAACTATCAACCGGCTTCCAATTGTCGCTCTGCTTCCATTAGGATTTACCCCAACTGATTCCAAAAAGCGACTGAAAAAAGCATAATTTTTCTGACGGGTTTCAGTTGTACAGAAAATATCAAGAGGAGTACCAGTTGTACCGGATGTATGAAGAGTGATAAGTTTCTTTTTGTTTACATCTGTTCTTAAAAAATCATTTGTCTGATTTCTTAAGGTTTCTTTATTTAAATATGGAATCTTCTCCATATCAGATAAGCAGAATTTATCCTGACAAGGAAGTCTGATTTTAGAGAATAAGTGCTTATAATAAGGTACTTCGGATGCGATATTATAAATTATTCTTTTTAATTGATCGATCTGATATTGCTCAAGCTGCTTACTACTCTTCTTGGAATTTTCTTTTATCGATCTATAAAACTGAGGATAAATACCACTATACCTACGATATTTCTCCCTATATCCTGAAATGGAGATTAATACATTCTGAATTATTCGGGGTGAATTTAGATATAACTTTTCAATTCTTGATTTCACAGTCTTTCCCGTATAAGAGAATCCTTACTTCTTTTCATTAAAGCTTTTCATCAAAACCAATACTCTTAATTAATATAAGCAAGCATAGGGCCTAAGAACGCCAAACGAGTTTCCTGATAGCTGCCATTATATTTGCTTACCATAAAATTAAAACCATTTCCAAAATTTCATCTTTACTTTTATACTATGAAAATATTGCATATCATCTCTGGAGATATTTTTGCCGGCGCCGAAATGCAGGTCCTGCAAACCTTACAGGCATTAAAAAAAAGAGATGTTCAATGCCACTGTATTCTTTTTAATGATGGTCTTCTGGAACAGAAACTTAAAATGGCCGGTATATCTACATACATAATCAGCGAAAAAAGCTTTAACACTTTTCTTATGATCTGCAAAACCGCTCTGCTTTATAAAAGAATCAAACCGGACCTGATTCATGTCCACAGAGCAAAGGAACATTTTATTGGTTTTCTTTCCCAGCTTTTCGCCTTTAAATTCAAACCTCTTTTCAGAACCGTTCATGGCCTCAACTGTAAACCTATCCGTAAGAAGTTGATCACAAAGCTCAAATGGTACTTGACCACCTTCACAGATCACTTTCTTATCCGGTTTCTCTCATATTCAGTTATTGCAGTCAGTGATGATATGTTCCGTTTTCTGAGCTCTTTCAAACCAGGTTCAGGGATCATTAAACTTTATAATGCTATAAATCCTGAAGACTATTCTATTCATTTTTCATCTGAGGCTGTCCTTGATATCCGAAAAAAATATTCTGTTTCCAGTGAATTCTGGATCGGTTCAGCCGCCAGGCTGGCTACCCCTAAAAATCAGGTTGTTTTTATAGAAGCTGCACGCCTAATTTCAAATTCAATTCCAAAGACATTCCGATTCTCTATTTTTGGTGATGGTCCTCTCAGAGATGAACTTCAAAAAAGAATAGATGATTCCAGACTATCCAATTGTTTTGTTTTACATGGTTTTGTGAAAGAGATCATTCCGGTAATCGCCTCTTTTGACCTTTTTATCCTTTGTTCGTCCCATGAAGGCCTCCCTATGGCACTTCTGGAAGCCATGGTCCTTGGTAAACCGGTCGTTTGTACTTCCGTTGGTGGAATCAAAGAAGTTATCTCCAATTATTATAATGGTATCCTGATTCCATCCAATGATCCTGATTCTCTGGTCGATGCCATAAAACTTTTATACCATAATCACCAACTTAGACAAACCATCTCGGATAATGCCAGAAAGCACATTCTTCAAAATTACTCCATAGAAAAAGCAACCGATACTCTAATTGATCATTATCTTCACTCTGC
>CAYYNL010000027.1:6964-24427 GCA_964472925.1 uncultured Fibrobacter sp.
ATTACTCCATAGAAAAAGCAACCGATACTCTAATTGATCATTATCTTCACTCTGCCAGGAGAGAACGCATCTATGGCTACTGATAAAATCTGGATCACCTGGGAAAATCAGCGACGATCACTTACTCTTGCCAGACATCTTGGATGTAAATTATTTATCTTTAATATCAATGGTATTTTCAGATATCCATTGTGTCTGTTAAGAACCCTTTTTACTCTTCTGGTACACCGCCCCAAGCTCCTATTTGTTCAGAACCCATCGATCGTCCTTGCTGCCTTCTCCTGTCTTTACTGCTCTATCATCGGCACCAAACTGGTAGTCGATCGTCATACCAATTTCCGATTAAATAAACCCCCAAGCAGATCTTTCTCAATCTGGCTTTTTATGCGTTTTCATTACTACTCTCTCAAACATGCCGATCTTACAATCGTTACCAATGACTATCTGGCTGATCTTGTCAGAAAAGCCGGTGGACGCTCCATCGTCCTTCCAGATAAACTTCCTGTGCTTACCACTCCTGACCCAATTGATTATAAAGAAATCACACGTTTACTCTTTATATCATCATTTGGCTCCGATGAGCCTGTGAGGGAAGTAATAGATGCTTTTGGTATGCTTAAAAACAAAAACTGCGAACTCTTTATTACCGGTAATTTCAAAAAAAGACTTTCTGAAATTCCCAGTCATCTTCCCCCAAATCTTCACCTGACCGGTTTCATTCCTGACCCGCAGTATATAAAACTTCTGATCTCCAGTGATATCATCCTGGTACTGACCAAATCCGATTATTGTATGCTCTGTGGGTGCTACGAGGCAGTTGCTGCCCAAAAGCCTCTGATAACCTCTGACAAACTGGTGCTTCGGCAATATTTCAGCCAGGCAGTTTTTGTAGACAATCATCCGATGAGTATTTTCAGTGGCATTACAAAGGTATTGGAAAATCTGGATTATTACAAGGAAAAAACTTCTGTTATGAAACTGGAAATAGAAAAACAATGGAACAGCCATTTTTCTTCCCTTAATACTGCTCTTCAAAATTTGGTTTAAGCCAAATAGTATTGTTTTAACCGATTAAAAGATAACTTGGGGAAATTGTTTTACTGTTTTGAGGATTCGTATTATGGTTTTCCTTATCGGGTTACAAAAGCACTTTTCCCAAATTACAAAACCATATTTCCAAATTGAGAATTATATTTCGGAATTACATAATCACGCTTCAGAATTGCAGAATCATTCACCGATTTTACAGAATAATATCTCGAAACTAAAGAATTTTACCATTATGACTCTGGTTAGCTAATCCTTCGAAGGGTGTACTTAAAAAAACTGCTTTCCGAACCGGAAAGCAGCCTACAAAAAAACGATTTTCGGTGATTTAAGATCACCAATTATTTCAGTTATTCATCAGAAGCACCGGAGCCTTGAATTGCATCTCTGCTCCTTTGTCATCTTTCATTGTCAATTTTATAATATAATTTCCATTTGATATAGAATGACCACCTAATGGCAGATCTATCGCCCCAACACTCTGGTTTCTTCTAAGAAATCTGCTCTCTCTGACCATCGCCTGACCGGTTAAAGTATAAAGCGAAGCCGTTACCTTATTTACTGTTGATGGCGCACAGAATTCCACTATTATATTGTTGTTATAACGGTTCCTGACAAGCTTTGATATTCCAAATGTCCTCTGGATATTGGCTTTGGACAGTACCGGTGAAGGTAACAGTGCCTCTATGGTCAAATAGGCAGTCTTCCCTGCTTCCACTCTCACCATAACCGAATCTGATCCTAAATAATGCTTGTCGCTTCCTTTATCGATTATAGCTAAAGCAATATCCTGTGGTAATCCTGTCATGGCACCTATGGCAAGTATTACTGTATCAACAGCATCTGAACCATTAACTATTGCCACATCGAATGACAATTGTTCTCTGTCAATTCTATTTACCAGAAGGTGAGAACGATTTTGCCCATTAGCCCCATCTTTAATCATTATTTTTATTTTATCAAAAGAAGGTGCCATCTGATATGCAACCGGATCACTGTCTGAAGAATAGCCGAAATAGGCAGAAGGTAAACTATCCCCCCTATTTAAACGTGCATTCAAACAGATACTCCAGCGGCTGTCATCAGGAGCCTGTGTTTTTTCCGTTTCGACTAGTGGATTTTTGATTACAGGGATAACTAGCGATTTCGCTTCTTTTGATCTGTTGTATACCGCAAAGCCGGTTCCAACCCCACCACTAATCACCACTTTATCAGGATCCACAGTTCTCATCCCAGGTAAATGAATGCTTTGAACGCTGTAACCATTCTCTGTTTTCCTCCAACGGTATATTTCCAGAGAATCGAACATCTTAGCAGTCCAGACACTGCCTGTCGCATTCATAACCTGTTTCAAAGTAACCGGAATCGCTGCAGGTAAAGCAAAATGAGTCCATCCCGAATCAATCTTTAGAGTAAAATTCTGGTAAAGAGCTGGAATGATCGCCTGACCAAAATTAAACTTTACCATTTCATCAGAGTACACCCAGAAAAGCCTTCCAGGAACCGGATTAAACAAGGAATCTTCTATCTGCCCATATTCATAGTACATTGATTTTGAGTTCTCCATATTTACCGGTTTATATTGGCTAATCACAGCCCTTTTTTTATCATAACTCCAGGCATCCACAGGAGATTTAACGTAATTAATTACACTGGCAAAACCTGACTTGACCGGTAAGGCAGTGACCGAAACAGGATGTCGTTTACCAGGTGCGGTAATAAAATCATCACAGTTACTGTTTAACCGCTTCACAGGACGGGAAATACGCACTGTATCGGAATACTTTGATGTACTCCTTACCAGATAAGCATAAAATCCACTGGTGTCACATACCATTAACGATGGTACACTAAACACTATAGCCCTCTTTCCACCCACTATCTTATCGGTTGTAACTATACTGCCTTTTTGCCACTTATTACTGTTTCCCTTAAAGCAGTAGAGTGTATGGTTCACTGAATCGGATCCGTCCTCAGGTACATATAACGTGTCACTGAAAGCACTTCTTCCTAGTATAGCTGTAGCGTTGGTCTTTATTTGAATACTGTCCAGGCTTGCACTCCATTTACCGGTGTTCAGTTCACCAAAAATGGATATAAAACAATTCTGGCCAGCGCTAAATCCTCTGATAACAGCATTTCCTCTTTTTAAGCTGCTATAATGAACTTTACTTCCGGTTTCAGTGGGAGATGCTGGGAAACGGTCATTGCGACAGACAATTGCAACCTGCTTTAATTCAGGAATATCAAGATAGCTTCCCCACACTGTAAAAATAGAGCTTCCGTCAATGTCATAAGCATATAGACGCATTTTTCTTTCTACTTCTCTGGTTATTGAGATAATATATCTGCTGGATTCACCCTCTCCAGATTTACCTTTTTCATCGTATGCTCTTAACAGGAACTTTACAGTTTTAGCTACCGGCGGAATATTCCAGATTATTGAATCCAGAGCATTGTTTTTTACAGCAATATATCTGTAAGCGGAATCATTAACAGAAACAAAGAGTGAGCAGACTGTAACCCCCTGATCATCCTGAGCTTTCCACCTTACAGTCACCACCGAATCGGTGATCTGGGCAGTATTTTTGCCTGCGCTCACCAATGAAACGACAGGTGCCTTATTTTCTGCAATAGGATCCTGAGGTATAACATTCTTACTGAGATTTGCCAGGTTAAGAACATCATTAACCCACCTGTTATTATTGGGATCTTTTGGATCTGTAGCACCAATATATTCTGGTATTGTTATTCCATCAAGATACGGATGACGTATATTTTTTCCAGCATTGGCAATCGTTTCCTGTGTTGATATTTTATACTCACCCCGAGTTATCATACGGTCAGCTCCGGTTTTACCCCGAAATAACGGATTTGCGCCGTCGGCTTTGGCATAATACAATTTTGTGTTTGGAAACAGCTTGTTATAATCACTTATTGTGAGTCTCTTGTTTGCATCGGAAGTGTATCCATACCAGAAAACATATGTACCATTCGGATCGTCCTTATTGACCGCGGGGTTGTGTATTAAATTTTTATCAATTTTAAAGCTGTCAATAATAGCATCAGTGAATTTTGTATCCTTTAGCAATGTTATATCACAGCTTATCCAGTCATCTCCGCAATTATCAACAATATTATTAAACGCGTACTGAACCAGTGCCGGTTCCTGGAAAGAATAATATTTATAGTGAGTGAAAAGCAGTCCCTGCGTACCTTTTCCTAATACTGTATTATTAAAAACCACAGCTTTATAAATCGTTGGTCTCCACCAGTCACCAACAGCAATCGCCCCAAAGCAAGAATCGAATATGTTATTGTAAATTTGTACAAAATCTTGTCTGGCGGCAACCGCGAAATCCCGTGTTTTTCTGAAGATATTGTTATTTATGTGATCTCCATATTTTTTGTAGGTATCATTGTAGCCTTTACCTGCTGAAGGATTGCGGCCAGAGAGGAAGGTATCATTTTTATACTTAATGGCTACCGCAGGTCCGGAACCACTGACGAAAAGATTGTACTGGTAGTGGTTTCCCATGATATGGTAGGCATCATTATTAAACCCGTTTTCTGCATGAGAATCTTCTTTATAGTCGGCAAATATTACTATATGAGAGCTATTTCTGTGATTTGTTGGTGCTCCATTATTGTAAAAGTAACAGTATTCTACAATACAGTCTTTCCATGTGTAGCCAACTATTGCTCCTGGGTTATTTCCTTCATAACCAACTATATTATCAGCAAACACACAGTATCTGAAATGGAAAGGGCCATGGTTCCCAAAGAAACCGGCAGCGTTTTGACCATCAGCGGTTGCAGCATTTCTAATCTCTATTCTTTCGAATTTCCAGTATTTCAAAGATGGACCTGCTGAGTTACCCAGAAGATATGGCGCTCTTCCTGTTTCTTTGAAAATATTCTTCTGACCATCCAGAATAGCCCATTCCCCTGGATAAGATGTCATTGTATTGAATTTACCCGGACTCCAGGAGGTTCCATTTTTTGTGAGCGGTATTGTTATTTTCCGTTCCAGATAGACACCTCCCCGAATACAGATAACATCACCGGTTTTCATCGAATCCAATGCCATTTGTATGGTCTTGAATGCTTTACCATTGTTACCATTTCCGTTTCTACCGCTTATGGAATAAGTTTTGGTAGAATTCTCTGTTAATTTATTATCCACATATAAGGTATCAGCATAGCCTTTCGAATGGCCTATGCAAAACCCTAATGTAAAGATAACAGCAATTAGACGCGTAGAATCGAGTATCTTCATTTAGTCTCCTTTGTTTAAATTAATTTTCTCGATTGCTACATTATGATATTATTCCGATATATCAATTTCAACCATGATATCTATTTAATTTTCATTAAATTACCGTGCCTATATGTTTTACTGAATGGATTTTTTCATATGAGATATTCAGGTTTAATCGGGGGCATGAAATGGTAATCGGAATTGTTTTGAGGATTTCTTTTTTAATTGTAGCTTACCTTTTCAAATAAGTGCACAGGCTCCACATGAAAGGTTTGTAATCATTATAACGGAAATCTTCAATTTTAGATCCTATAAAAAACTCTTCTATAAAAGCCTTAAGAACTTTAAACCTGGTTTTTATATTTCCTCTTTTTAAATTAATTATCAGATTATCCAAGTCTCCCAACAGCCATCGAAACCTGGTATTATACATTTGATATTTAAAATTAAACTGAGGATCACAGTACATATTAATTAACAGATTTGGGAAATCGATACCCGCATCAATAGAAAGCTGAAGCGATCCCCAAAATCTTGCATTTATTTCCATGAGTTTGGGAATGTTTTCCATAGAATCTTTCTTATACTCTACCATCGCCACCCCATTCCAGTTCAGATCTTTTAATAGAACGGAGGCGCCTTTAAGCACAGATTGATCTGGATCCATGCTCTCTGAAACCACACTCACTCCACCCCATGGCGGTTTTTCCCTTATTCGTTTATGCGCACAGTAAGCTTTGAGTTCTCCATTACAGCAAAGGGCAAATACTGCCATTCCTTCTCCATTTATAAGATTTTGTACCATGAATGGAAACTGATAATAGATTCTACTTGTCAGAACCTCCTGAAGCAATTTTGGTGAGTCAATAATTGAAACAGCGCAAGAAATAAGACGATCCTTAAATTCGATTATTGATGATTGGGGCTTAAGAACCAATGGATATTTGAATCGATCCTTTATTAATAATACCTCTTCTGCATTATTAAAATATTGGGTCTGCGGGTAATCTACCCCTAAACGTTGAGCCATTTTCATTAGATTACACTTGTCAGATGCTCTTTTGTACTTTTCAAATGAAACCGAAGGTAACAAAGTCAGCTTTCGGATCTCATCTTCATGTTGCAACACCCTGTACATGGTTGCATCTGTCATTGGAAGAAGAATATCGATACGAAGTTTTTTAATGTGTTCTTTAATGTCATCAATGAATTGAGATCTGTTATTGAATGGGGACCTGTATCTGACACTACCGTTGCAGTATTTTGAGAAGCCACAAATGGTTCTTTTCAATTGTGAACCACAAAACACCTGATGTCCTTTCCTTCCCAGAGCTCGTAAAGTGGCCAGAGCAGATCTGTGTTCACCATCCAATACAAGTATTCGCATTAAGATTCCCCGGTTGACTAAGACAGTTCAGATATATGTTCTGAAGAATATGTATCATTCTGGTTAAGTCAGACTCCCCGTATTGACTCCGCTGATTAAGAAGCAAAAATCAATAAAATCCTTCAGAATTTAATGTAAAGCTCTTATTATTAATCAGTTCTTTTTGATTTACAACCATACTACTATAGCCAATTTATTTGGAACTGCTCATTTACAGCATCTTTCTATTCAACTTGATCTGGTATTTGGTTTATAACTTGATGGGGGCTTTTCCAAACCAATTTTCCTCACAGCCATTTCAATACTCCAGCTTATTTCTTCAAAGCACCGGAAGTATTGCTGAATACTTTTACCATAAGGGTCGTCTATGTTTATATCAAAGCAAATCGGCTTAGTATAAGCTTTTAACAAAAATATTTTTTCTTTGAATTCTGGAAACATTCTGCGCAACTGACGGTATTGATTGATATGCATGCAAAAAATCAGATCAGCCATTTTTAAATTGAGGCCACCTGTTCTTTTTGACATATGATCATTCAGATCTACATTGAATACCGCAGCCGCCCTGATGGCTTCAGCAGGTGAACGGGTTCCTTCTTTTGCCCAGATACCACTTGAAGAGCTCTTAATTGAATACTCAGTTTTTGCTAAAAGTCCTGCAGCATATTTTTCTGCAAAAGCACTTCTGCAAATATTTCCATTGCAGATAAATTCAATCGTCTTCACTTTGGTGGTGACCTTTTCAGATCTACTATGGATTTGATAGTATAGAGAAAAGAAAAACCTTTTGACTGCATTTTTAACTGACCGGACCAGAAAATCTGGCAGCTCTAAAATGTTATTAGCTCTGAGTATCTTTTCCACAAAAAATCATACTAGCATTATACATGCCACATTCCTGAGCAAATTTATTTCTGGTAAAAGTGGCAGAATAATTGCATTCAGTAAACATTCAGAAATTGGCACGAATCTATCATGTTTTTTAAATAGAAATATCAAATGGGCATTTTGATTTACATCCCGTATCCATCAAATGTAGGTTACGCAATTAGCCTCTTAGAATCTGCTTTTTTTGCAATGGCCAGAGAAGTATTCATTAACCACAGTCAGATCCATTTCTTATATCAAAATCTCTCCGGTGGAATTCCAAAATTCCTGCCTCCTGCTTTTTCTAACATTTTAACTATTGATGATCAATCATGCTACTCCAAGATAAGTTGTATAAGCAACTACGTAAGACAGAATTCCATCTCTATACTCTTTGGACTTGATCTGCCAGTAAGACATCCATTGTATAAGCCACTTCGACGTGCAGGTCTTAAAACAATCATTTCTTACTGGGGAGCTCCAATGAGTGATTTCTGTCCTTTTTACAAACTTTTCCTCAAAAAAATTCAAGTGCTTTTATGCCGCTTCAAACCCGATCATTATATCTTTGAATCAAAAAACATGGCCAAGACTGCAATATACGGACGCGGAATAAGCGCCTCCAGAGTTAGCATTGTAAATCTGGGAGTGGACACGGATAAATATACCCCGCAAAACAGAAGCAGTTATGTCTACCGTATATTTGATATACCATCAAACCGCCGTATAATAATTTATTCTGGACATATGGAAGAAAGAAAAGGGGTACATGTAATAATTAAAGCTGCAGCGTTCATGGTTAATCAACTCCAAAGGCATGATATCCATTTTCTTTTTGCAGGAAACAAGGATGGAGAAGAATACGGGTTTTATCATCTGTATAAAAACAGTGCGGCTCAAAACCATATTACTTTTGCCGGATACAGAGATGATCTCGCAAGTATCATTCCCTGTTGTTACGTTGGGGTTATTGCCTCCACAGGATGGGATTCCTTTACTGTATCATCATTGGAAATGGCCTCCAGTGGGCTGCCCCTGGTTGTTTCCAACCTTCAAGGTTTACCGGAAACTATCGATGCAGGTATAACCGGACTTCTCTTTAATACAGGGGACCACCTGGATCTTGCTTTCAAATTAATTAAGCTTCTGGACGACCCTGTTCTTTATAGATCAATGTCTGTTGCAGCAAGAAACCGTATCCTGAAAAATTTCTCTTTTGATCATCAGGTACAAAATCTTTCAAATACTCTTAAAGCAGTAATTAACCGCAAAAAGGGCTATTCAAATGGTAATAAGCTTTTAACCTTTTCCCAACTTCAATTATGTTAAAGAAGCCATTACACGAATTTTCCCTCAAGCACCTATTCCCATATTTTTATTCGGTAAATTGTGGTATAGTATTAATCTGTGCCCATATTTTCCTTGATCTGGGTGCATTTCAACAATTATTGGATTTTGTGGTTCCCCTGAAGATTCCCTTTATCGTTTCTGCCATAACTGTACTTTATGCACTATCCTTATTGGTAAGAGGTAAATTTCATCCATTAAGAAGTCGACTCTCCCTGTGTTATACAGTGTTTTTCCTGTTTGTATTTCTCTATTCTTTAATCAGTTCTAAAAACATCCAGGTTCGCAATGAGGGATTAAAACTTCTTATAGTTTACTATTCCAATTTTATAATCGCATCCTGTTGCATCAAAAACATTTTTGCCCTCAGCCTGGTTACAGATGCCTACCTTTTAGCGGTTCTTCATGCCTGTTACCATGGAATTCGCCAGGGAGGCCTGATCTGGTCAAGCAAATGGCTGGGCGATGAAAATGAGATCTCCATCATGGTAGTATGCGCAATTCCTTATGCGTTCATGCTTTTTTTGCTTTATAAAAATAGAGTGAGAAAAATTCTCTACGGCTTTTCTTTAGCCATCTTTTTAACCTTGATCATTATTGCCAACTCCCGCGGAGGAGCATTGGCTCTTTTTACGACTGGTTTTTTCTGCTGGACTTTCATAGAAAAAAAGGTCCGCTCCTTGCTCATAATCTCTTCTACCATTATTGCTATTTTTTTATTTGCCCCACAGAAATGGTTCAATGAAATTAAAACCATTCAGCAGGGCACTAATGAATCTACTGCTTTTGACCGAACGTATGGATGGAAACTGGCAGCCTTGATGTTTAAGGATTACCCTATCTGCGGAGTAGGAATGTTTAACTATCCCGAATTATATGTACCTTACAATCTTCAGTACAGAATCAAAGCAGACAGGCATCCCAAAAGAGATCCTCACATCAAGAGAGTAGCTCACTCCACCCCGATAGAATGGATCGCTGAAACAGGCATTTTGGGTTCGTTGGTTTTTTCTTCTTTGTTATTATCTATCTATTCCAATTGGAAACATCTTAATTTATACTGTAAATCAAATCCAAACGTTTCCATTCAGTACATAAAAGCACATAATAACGCTACAATTGTTTCAGTGATCGGTTTTTGGACTGGAGCTTTCTTTGTTTCTGTTCTTTTCTGGCCTTTTTTCTGGATTCTGGTTCTTTTTAGTGAAATTGCCAACAATGTGAAATTGCATACTTTTTCTCCATAAACAGATAATAGTTCTCTTCTGAATTTTAAACTGGAGTTTATATGCATATCATTGTGTTTTATGAATTCTTTCCAAATCCCTTCAAACCTTCTATTGTGACCGAAATCGAACAGTTTTTAAATGACAATCATAAACTGAGTCTCTTTGCTATGGGTAGTTACTGGGATCCGATCGATCCGAAGGTAAAAGAGTTGGGTCTGGACCGTCTCATTAGTTATTTACCCACGACACTAAATTCTTTGCCCCGTTTTTTTGTAATCAGCGCAAAAAATCTGCTTCGTAATCCCTTGAAAAGAATTGTGGCCGTAAATCGGATAATTAGTTCATCCTTTCCTTTTAAGCGTAACCTCTTAAATATTTTTCGAATGATGCAACTTCCTATTTCATCACCCGACCTTTGTCTGGTGCACAATTTACTGACCATGCGAAGCCTTACTTTTTTATCATCTCTTTATCCTGGAGTCCCGGTGGCACTCTATTATCATGGTGGAGAACTCCCTGGTATGTCAATTATCAGTAAGGCTAATGCTGTTGCGGCTTTCGATGCCGCTGATGTGGTCTTTACCAATACAGAAAATTCAAAACACCAGGCCATCAGTCGTGGTTGTCCTCCCCAGAAAATATTTGTTTTACCTGTGGGCTTTAATATATCCGAATTCAAACCACCTAAACAGCGCCTTTATTATCGGCACAGACAGTTACGCTTACTGTCTATAGGAAGATTTAGCGAAGAAAAAGGTTTAATTTACGCTTTAAATGCTCTTATCCAGCTAAAAAATCAGGGAATTTCCCAATGGCAATACCGACTTATAGGGAATGGACCTCAAGAGGCCCAGTTAAAGGATTTTGTGAAAAACAACAATATCACAGACAAAGTGCTTTTTCTGGGAGTTTTACCCAGAAAAGAGGTTCTTTTAGAGCTTGAGCAGGCCGATGCATTACTTCTTCCCAGCATTTCGATAGGTATCTGCCAGGAAACTCAAGCTTGTGTAGTGCAGGAAGCAATGCTAATGAAAACACTTGTAGTTACCACAAATACCGGAGGTGTTCCAGAATCTATTGCACCGCAGATGCGACGCTTCTGCGTACCAGCACAAGACTCCTTTGCAATTGCCGAGTGTATAAAAGAGCTGATGTCGCTTGATCAGTCGCAGTGGCAAATTTTGGGAGAGGCTTGCCGGGACTATGCAATTTCTAATTATGACATTTCCATTCTTAGCAAAAAGCTATTGGAATGCTGTTTCAAAACAGAAGCTTCTTCTTAGCTGAACTTTATTTTTGCAGTTCAGTAAAATTGGCATGGTTATTGAGGAATATAAACTTAAATCTTATCATTCAGGTATAAGCAATAAAATGATTGTAATCATTTTTTAGGAGAGGATTTTACGTGGCAGTTTTACGTTACCTAAGAAATATGTTCAACTCTGTTCTTTCCAGATATGGTTTTGAAATTGTAGAGAAGAATGTTCTTTATGATTGGCAACACTTGAATACACCTTACACTAAACTGATCCCATTGCCCACAACCTCAACCGCTGACTCTGATTTAAATTCAGATAATCCTAGATTAATAACTCTTAAGGAAAGTTACAATCAATTTGACAAAAGAGTCACTGCCCCATTATGCTGGACAGACAATCATGTACACAGCAGCGATATTAGGAATTTCAGGGGAGATAATGCATACCTCTGGCAATTACGTGGACAAAACATGAATCCATTGGGCTATGCCCTTAGCATGTATTATGTAATGTCTATCGACAATAAAGGACTGTTAAATAATCTTAAAGAGGACGGTGCTTTTGGTGCAAATACTTTTGAAGTTGGGGGGAAAAGGATCTCGCGAGATCTCCTTGATTCTATTACTGAGATTTATTTTCTGGATAAGCATCTTGGTCTCAGTAAACTCAGCTCTATTAACATATTAGATATTGGTGCCGGCTATGGACGTCTGGCCCATAGATTAACTTGTGCAATTCCAGGCATAGGTCACTATTATTGTACAGATGCGGTAGCTGTTTCCTCTTTTATTTGTGATTATTACATCCGTTACCGTGGAATCGATCACATCGCGAAGATGATTCCACTGCATGAAATCAAAGACTTTTTGTCAAACAATGAGATTGATATTGCCATCAACATACACAGTTTTTCCGAATGCACTCTTGAGGCGATCAACTGGTGGTTGGATATTTTAACAGAATATAGAGTAAAATTTCTTTTTCTGATACCCAATCTGGTAAATCCATCAGAAACAGACCAACTGCTTACAAACGATTGGAAAGACTTTTCTTCAATTATTTATAATCATGGTTATCGTCTTGTTATCAGTGAACCCAAATATCTTGATCCGGTCGTAATGAAATATGGACTAAATCCTGCCTATTATTTCCTCTTTTATTTAGAAAATTCGTTTTGCAGAAATAAAGGTATTTAATACTTGATTCATACTATTTTCAAATCCTTTAATTTAGGTAACAGATGCAAAATAATTTATGCTTTTTTGGAGGATCTGGCATTATTATTGAAGATTATCAGTTATAAAACCTTTATTTAGCTTTATAATTAGCTATAATAGCAGATTAAAAGAATATGTACATTTTTTCTATCATCCATAGATCCATTTCTCTTTTTTCCAGAAAACAACGTCTGTTTTTTATTCTATTGATGATTTTCTTTTTATTTTCAGCCCTTGTTCAAGTAGTTGGTTTAGCCAGTATAGGGCCTTTTATTGCTCTCCTTTCAAATACTTCGGCCATAGAAACCAACAAATTCCTTAATTTCCTCTATAATTATTTCAATTTTTCATCAGACAGAAATTTTATGGTGGCAATTGCTATCGGTTCACTTATTATGACCGTCCTTTCCAATTTCATCTCCATTCTCACACTATGGTTACTTATTCGTTTTACAATCGTAATTGGTGGAGATATCCAGAGAAGGCTTTTTGAAAATCTTATGTTCCGCCCTTATCTTTTCCATAAATCTAATAACTATTCGGAGTCCATTTCTTTAATCAGTCAGCAGGCTCCCCGCTTTGTCTATATGGTAATACAATCAATTCTTCTATTATTTAGCAATCTTTTCGTAGCTTTGGTAATCCTGACCGGACTGGTTTACCTCAGTCCGATGACCGTTCTCATAACCGGATTTCTACTTGGACTTACCTATCTGTTAACTTATGTCTTTTTGAAAAAAGCATTGAAAAAACATGGTGACATCCTTTCAGAAAGAAATAGTCTGGTTCAAAAAATACTTTCAGAAGCTTTCATTGGGATAAAAGAAGTCATACTCAGCAGACTGCAGAAAATCTTTGTGGATAATTTTAAAACAATCAATTTAAAGGGGCTCTACTCTTCATCCTTCATTTCTCTGAGCGGTGATATTCCCAAGTTTATAATAGAAACAGTTGCATTCAGTGTCATTTTTATCTCTGCAATAATTATCCTTTTAACGAATCAAAACACACAGTCAATCGTTCCTTTTCTCAGTATTTATGCCATTGCCGGTTATAAGCTAATCCCAACGATGCACCAGATTTATAAATCTGTTTCATCCCTGAGCGCACATGGCTCGGTTTCCTTCTCTCTTTATGATGAACTACATCAGCATAGTGTTATCGATTACAATAATCATCAATCAGAGCTGAATTCTGTTCATACTATTCAATTGGTAAATATTTATTTCACATATCCCAATGCACAGACTACCACATTAGAGAACATTAATGTTTCCTTCTATCATAACATGATAAATACTATAGCAGGCCATTCCGGATCAGGTAAATCTACTCTTATTGATCTGCTTCTTGGGCTTTTAAAGCCGGATTCCGGAAACATTCTCATTGACAATAAGCTGGCAGATAAAGAATCAATGATTCAATTGCAGCGTTCATCCGGCTATGTCCCTCAGCAGATTTTTATCCTGGATGACACTGTGCTATCAAATGTAGCCTTTGGAGTGAAAAGCAATCTGATAAATGAAAATGAAGTGATAAGGGCACTCAAACAGGCAAATGCCATGAGTTTTGTAGAAAATCTTCCCCAGGGTATCCATACCAGGCTGGGACAGGATGGGAAACTGCTCAGCGGGGGACAGCGACAGAAAATTGGTATTGCAAGAAGCCTTTACAGGAATCCAAAAATCCTTATCCTGGATGAACCCACCAGTGCCCTGGATATTGAATCAGAATACGATTTCATGATGCTTTTACGTAAATTAAAATCTCAGGTTCTTATTATAGTCATATCACATCGGCCATCAGCATTAAAATATTCCGATATGATAACTCTGATGCAAAATGGGAAAATCGAATCTCATGGAACATTTCAACAGCTTAAAGAGATCAGCCCTGTTTTTATTAACATTCTTGACAAATGCACTCTCGAGTGAACTCTGTGGCCAGTAATCAGAAAATAGCAATTATTACTCTGGTGCCAGACTCAGGGCATACAACCAGTCTTCTGCAAATTGGCCGTCTTCTGCAGGATAATGGTATAGAAGTTCGTTTTTTTGGCCCACACGAAAATGCCTCATTGTGCCAGGAAAATAATATAGCCTGTACCACATTTCATATTGAAAGGCCCCTCAATTACCAGGACCATCTCGCCAAATTTTCCACAACTAAACCTTTCTGGCGAGAAGCCATTATCAACAAATGGTTATATATCAATTATTTCGAAAAAGTCAACTATTTCGGAATCAGAAAAGAATCTCTTCTGACCGGTCTTCTTGAGGACTTTAATCCTACTGCTATTCTATGTGATAATCATCAGTTTTCTTCTACCAGTGAACTGATTGCTTTAAAGTTAAACTGCCCTGTAATCCAAAACAACTCTTATGGAAGTTATTATGTTTATCAAAACAATAATCACATATCAAATTCACAGTTCAGTTTTTTTGGCAGATATTGTTTACCTGTTTTAAAAAAATCTCTGAGTAAGATTTTTACAGAATTCAGTAAAAGGTTTAACTTTAAAAAATTCCTTTTTGATGAATATGTCCATAATTTCCTAATCCAATACTGGAATAATTATATGAATACTAATTTTCATGGTTTACACAAACTAATAATATCATCTGGTATTGGGATTCTGGAAAAAAAGTATCTGGCTGACCAGATTACTATCCCTGAAGAAATTTTCCAGGTCGGTCCCATCCCCTGCACTCCCACAAATCTTCTCAGCGATGAACTATCGGATTGGTTGGATCAGGATTCACGGCCAGTAATTTACGTATCCCTGGGAACAATGGTTAAAGGTATTTTCCCATTTTTTTCTGATATTATCAAAGTAGCACTCTCCGAGGACTTCAGAGTATTGTGGAGTTATTATAAAAAGCCCTGGAAAGATTCGCTTGATTCCAAACATATTCGCTGGGAAAAGTGGGTTCCACAAACAGATGTACTTGCTCATAAAAATGTTAAGCTGTTTATCTCCCATTGTGGAGCAGGGGCCATAAAACAAGCACTCTGGTTTTGCAAACCAATCATTGCTATTCCCATTTTATGGGATCAGTTTTATAATGCCTGGGTATTAAAACAGCTTTGCGGAATTTATCCATTGAATTGGTATTCTGTCACTGCCGATAAATTCAGGATTCAGATTAAAGCCGTTCAAAGAAAAATTAACAGGTTTAGTGAGATCTGCACCGAATATAAAGAAAATGAAGCAAGTAAAGCTATTATGGATAAAGTAATTGAATTCATTTCATGCCACTAATTCCTGATTCTTTCTAATTTTTTAACAGGCAATATACGTTAGTTTATCAATAACACGAAACATTTACCCTGCATTTTAATTCTTTCTCTTAAATCAGGTATGAATTAATAGTCTAAAAATTAGAATTGACACTTTAAACCTAACGCTACTGATTTTCAATAATAATATCTTTAAATCTTGAGCTGATCTTACTCCATGAATATTTACTGGCTAATTGGTAGCAATTCCTGGCAATTAACTTATATCTTTCATAGCTAATGGAAAGCATCTCTGTTATCCCTTTCAGAAGATCTTCTTTTGTTTCAGCTATCCATCCATGTTCCATATTTATCAGAGGGATACCAACAGATCCTTCTTTATTGGTAATAACAGGGGTAAATGAAATCAGAGCTTCCAACACCTTATTTTTCAAACCGCCACCTAAAAACATAGGGCACAGGAAAAGTTTTGATTTTTCAAGAAAGCCATAAACACTCTCTACATTGGCATGCAATAAGATGCGGGGATCATTTGTACATAAATCGGTTACCATTTTTTCGGGGTTTCTTCCCACTATCATTAGTCTCAGATTACCGAATCTTACTGAAATTTCTGGCCATATTTCTTCAATAATAAAGCGGATTGAATCCACATTTGGCATATAGTTCAGGGAACCAACAAAAATCAGATTATCAGAATCATATTTCGATTTCAGATCAACATTCAACAATGGATTCTGAATTCCGTTTGACACAGTGATTACTGTATTGTGAGGGAGGATCTTTTTTATGTAAGTGCAGTCTTCCTCAGTTATTCCAATTATTTTGATATGAGGACTGATAAATCTGCGTTTAATTCTTTTTAGATAGGCCAGATCAACAAAGCCCAATAGTGGGTTTCTTTTCTTTGCTTTTATCTGGTTATTCAAATTACGGGCAATGGAGTCACAGAAGTCACAGAAAATTAATGATGTCTTATCATTTTGTCCATATAAAATTATAGCATCAAGACCAAAATAGATAGTCACATCTGGTTTTACATCGTTTTGTAAAATAAATTCTTCGTATCCCGGATAAAAATTGAACCCAGGCAGATAGATCTGCTCTTTTTGGGGGAAAATAAAAGATTTTATCAGATTTAGTTTTCTGAATTTTTTTTTCTTCTGTATACATCCCTTAAATCCACAAATAGTGGCATCAGGTAATTGTTGTTTAATTTTTTCAATTGGCCCAGGGATAAAAATGAAAAGAGAAAAATATTGCATCAGCCCCTTAAGCAAATTAACATATCTATAATCCCAGCCATTATTTATTCCCTTAAAAGGAGATCCAATTATTACCTTTATTTTCATATTTAAATTCTTTATCTTAAATTTTGCAAGGTAGTTTGTGCTTTAATCGTGAACATGAATTCCATTTTTGAAATAACTCTTATTTTTTTAGTATAAATGGTTACTGCCACAATCATAGGCCCAGTCTTTAATAGCTTCCTGTAATGAATAATCAAATTTAAATCCAGAGTTGATTAGTTTTTGTGCTGAGATGTTTGTAGACTTAACCAGTTTGATTATTCGTTCTGAGACTATGCCCATCTTTTTTACATATGGTA
>CAYYNL010000027.1:24527-32693 GCA_964472925.1 uncultured Fibrobacter sp.
TTAACCAGTTTGATTATTCGTTCTGAGACTATGCCCATCTTTTTTACATATGGTATTGGCATAAGATTGGCTATCGCAACAGAAACTGAAATAAGTGGATATGGGAGGACTATTTCGGGGGCATAATAACCCAGAGTCTTCTTAAAGCTCTGTACTATTTCTTTTATGGTTATTTTTTCAGGATAACAGAAATTATACAGATACCATCCTGGATTTCTGTATACAGAAAGAGCCAAAAATTTACAGAGATCTTTCACGTATAGACATGCCTTAATTGTATCATCACGACCAGGGTAAGCGAAGATCCCTTTTTGTAAGGCATTGGCTATTCTGGTAAAATTACCACCCTCTCCTTTTCCGAATACTACGCCAGGTCTTACTATTGTTAGCATCCGGTTTGCCGGATCTTTGTTATACCATTCTTTATGAATATATTCAGCAATGATTTTTGAGGTTCCATAGGGAATGACCGGCATTGGAATCAACTCCTCATTTTTTTCATCCTCTCCAGGTCCATATACAGAAATAGAGGAAGTAAAAATGATTTTTTGACATCGGCAATCTTCCGCGAATTTACAGATGTTTTGAGCTCCATGAATATTTGCCTCAAAATACTCATGAGCAGCATGGCCTGGGGTGGTATGGACTGCCGCCAAATTGATGATGCAATCGACAAATGGAGCAAAAAGTCTTTCATCTATGCTCTTCCTTACATCGCAATATACATATTTTATGCGATCATCGCTGGGAAGAGAGGTTCCAGGATGCCAGCAGGGTTTTTTGATGTCAGCGATGTAAATTGTTTCAAATTTTTGCAGCAGGTTATTTACAAGGTGGGTTCCAATAAAACCCGCTCCCCCAAAGATTATAACCGAATACATTTTTTCCTTCTTTTCAGTTAATAACTTTTTACCAGAAGTTTTTTCTCCCATTTAATAAGAGATATCGCGCCATCAATATCGGTGAAATGAAAGTTATTCAGTATTTTTCTCAACTTTGAAAGAGCGCTTTTTAAACCTGTATAGGATTTGAACCTTCTGCTTATCGGTAATCCATGTAAAAGTGGCTGAGAAGGATCAAAATCTCTGGGATGAAAATAGGACATCACGTATTCTGAATGTTTGATAAGCCAATGGAGCAGATGATATGGAAAGAGTCTGAAATACCCACCTCCTGAAAAGACTATCCTTTTGCCTAAGAAGCCTATTGTATTAATTGGAAATTCTTTTATATCACCGAAAGGAGTATTAATTATGCAGGGTTTATTTTCATCGAACTCTTTAAATCCTCCATGGGCTCTTTTTGCCGGAAAAACAGAGGAATCGAACTGTATCCCACATTGAGCAATTATTTCAAAGGCCCACAAATTTTTTTTGGTTATGGAAAAACCCGGTACTCTGAAACTTCGTACTTTTTTTCCGGTTATTCTTTCTAACACATCGATCGATCTCTGTAAATCTTCTCTGAATTGATTGGGATTCATTTTATATGCTAACTGATGATAACTGGTATGACTGCCTATTTCGTAACCTTCACTGGAAATGTCAGCGATTATCTGTGGATATTTCTCTGCAATCCAGCCCAGACAAAAGAAAGTTGCTTTCTGATTATATTCCTTAAGCAACTGAAGTATCCTTTCAGTATTTCTATGAATACGTATTTCATATTTATTCCACTTGGCTATATTATTAAGAGAGTCAATATCCAGCAGATGAAACCATTCTTCAATATCAAAGGTTAAAATCCTCACCGGTTTCTCCATCACTGCCCTCCTCATTTCTTTATCGCATCGTTAATTTATTTTTTCTTACACTTCTTTTTGCTTCTGCAATTCTTGTGCAATTTTTTGTTAAGCGTTTTACATTGTGCACTCTTGAGTTCAGAAGAAAGAGATAAAATGCAGATGTTAACCTTTTCCTTTGATAATCCCATTTTTATATGCATAGAATGATACTTATGAATAATATGCCAGTGTATATGAAGTTAGCCTAATTTATCAGGAATGGGGATTGCTATAACTTTTTACAGCGAATCGTTTTAATTAATGTCTTCAGGAGATATTCAATGAATTCCATCATCATTTGCTCAATTACCTTTTTAATATCTGTTATGACCCATTTGGCTTATGCTAAGGATACTGATACTCTTTATCCTTCACAAGATTCCACATCATATTCCTCCACTTTGCAGCGGAATTCAACTTTAGAGGAATCATTCAACCAGGTATCGGTTTTTATACCCAATGAAGCTGTTTCTATACAAATAATTCACGATTCCACCTCAATTTTTAACGGTATCTATAAAATCGATGAAAGAGGATATGTTAACATACCTATTATCGGAAATTTATCAATAAGTAATCTTTCTGTAGCGCAGCTTATTGATACTATAAAAGTTCGATGCATCGACTATCTGCCTTTTCCAAATATCAAGGTTACTCCTCTTATTCGTTTGTCACTACTGGGTGGCTTTTACAAACCAGGCTTATACTGGATTGATTCCAGAAGCAGCCTTTGGGATGCAGTTCAGTTAGCAGAAGGTTTTCATAGGGAAGATGGTTTAAAGCTTTTGCGATGGGAGAGGGACGGCAAAGTCATCTCTAACAATTTAACCGGAGTTTTCCAATCCGGTGCATCTCTTCGATCAATAGGTTTTAGATCCGGTGACCAACTTTGCATAACCTCACAACCTAAAACCGAATTCTCTTTCAGGGAGCATTTCGTACCATTTTTCACTCTTTTTCTTTCGACTTTGAGTACTGGACTTACTATTTACTCACTTTCTAAATAAGATTTATTTTATGGAACAGCAGACTTCGATTAAAAACATAGATTTTAGCTATCTGATCAATCACTATCTCCATCTTTTATGGCGTTGGAAGTGGTATATTTTATTAGCCGCTCCAATATCTGCAGCTTTGTCAATAATGGCAGTTTCTTATCTTGGTCTCACTAAAAAGCCATCACTAGCTGCCACTGTACTTATAGGTGTGGAAAAAAATCCTAACCTTAATATGTGGAATTATGATGATCTGTATCTGAACAAGGAAAGACTTCTTCTTAACCGTAATTTTCTGGAGAATGTTGCACGAAGTATTTCTTTGCAATTCAATGTGTCCAATTATTCCAGATACGATATTTTTGATTCGGTCGTGGTTGACAGTAACGCCCTTCTTGGCTCATTCAGTATGGATATTGTTGATTTTAACAGTGATATTTACTGTATTCGCTATTCCAATTACAAGAAAGAGATAAAAAACAAAATCATTAAACTGGGTTCTGTTTCACTTCTGGATACCTTAAATTTAAATGGGATTCATCTTTATTTTTCTAAATCATTTCTTCAGAATCCTCATTCATTTAATTTTTCGGTCAATTCAATGCGCTCCACCGTTGATAATATCCTTAACAGATTAAAGGTCAGCAGTCCCAATCCCAGAGAACAAAACTACTTTTTCAGTGTACTGATGGAAGGAAGTGATTATCCTTTAGTAACCCAGACAGTTAACACGCTTGCTGACAAGTTTGTTGAAAGCAACCTTTCCATGAAACAAAATAAAACGAAAGAGACTCTGGCAATCTTAGAAAAGCAGCTTGAAACTGCAGAAAATCAACTCTCTCAATCCAAAAACGATTTAAAGGCGTTTCTGGCCCAAAACCCCGATGTGGGATTAAGTGTTAACACGCAGTATGCCATGAGTGAACTTATTCGTTTGGAAACTGGATCCATGGAAAACAAAAATCTCGCAGAATTGTCTTACGATCTTAAAAACCGTTTAACAAATTGTGCCCATGAAGAAACAGAGAGGCTTATTGCAGAAGCAATAGCTTTTCTGCAATCTAATGGAATCCCATCTGCAGCCTCCCTTCAATTCAGTCTCACACAGCACCAGGAAGATAAACGTAATGCAATAGGTAATTATGACCGTAATCATCCTATTCTGAAATCAATTGATAATAAATTATCAAATCTCAAATCCAAAACCATTCAGGCATTAGACTCATTTATATCACAATTGAATAAGGCCAAATCAGAAAAACATAAATCGATGAACAGAATCACTTCTCGTCTTCATAGTATCCCCAGCAAAGAACTTCAGCTTGCCGAATTGCAAAAAAGACAGGAGATAAATTCCGAAATCTATTCTTCATTACTGATAAAACTAAATGAAACCAAGCTCTCAGAAACAGTTCAAAGAGCAGATGTTTTCATTATGGATTATGCTGTTCAGCCCATCCCACCTTCTCCCAAAAGTCAGCAGCTCAATGTTTTTCTGATGATCCTATTGTCAACGATGGCAATGACACTGGGGCCTGCCATAGTTTTTGATTTGCTGGATAAAACTGCCAGAACAGGGCAGGAACTCCGAAGACTGATCCCATACAATTTTCTGGGAACTTTGCCCAAGATAAAAAAACTCAAATCTGATAAAACCAGTATCAATGAATCAAAAGATAAAAAGCAAAAAAACTGGTTAGTCATTTGTGACCCCGAGAACTTCTCGCCTCCTTTTACCGTAGAACTTTTCAGATCCCTTAATACCAAAATTCAACTGGATCTTTTCAATGAAACTGATAAAAGTATAGTCATAACCAGTCTTAATATGAGCGAAGGAAAGTCTACCATAGCTGCTAATCTGGCTCTTTCTATTGCAGAACATGGTATTAAGACTATTCTAATCGATTGTGATATACGCAAGGGTGTGTCTCATGAATTATTCAATCTACAGAAATCCCCTGGTCTTTCTGACTATCTCTGGGAAGCTATCGAGTCGAATAATTCAACACTTCCAAATATTCCGGTTCAGAAAACATGCAATTCCAACTTATGGCTTGTCAGCTGTGGAAAACATTTGGATAATCCCCAGAAATATCTCAGCTCTACTGCCATGATCGCGCTCAAAAGACGAATGAGAATGCAACCATATTTCCTGGTGTTTGATTCTCCACCCATCGGGTTGGCATCCGATGCAGCATTGTTAAGCAATCTGGCTTCCAGATATGTTCTGGTAGCTAGAGCCGGACATACAAACATTATTAGCCTGTACAATACAATTCAGAAAGAATTTCCAGTAATAGAAAAAAAGATACTGGGAGTAGTTCTTAACATGGGTGATATCGTTAATCAATCCAAGTATTATAAATACGCTAAAAAGCAATGAGAATCGGCAGAACACTTCCTCCAGCCGCTTCCCCAATCTCTATTCAGGATATTCTTAAGGGGATTTTTGCCTTAAGAAATCCAGGTGAACCACTTGAAGCCTTTCGCAAATCCATCATGGATTATTTTGGTGTCAAGCACTGTTTCCTGCTTTCCTCTGGTAAAGCAGCAATCTCTGTCTCCCTTAAAGCTCTGAGTAAATTATTACCCGACCGCAAAAGGGTAATTGTACCTGCCTTTAATTGCTATTCAGTTCCCTCTGCAATTATTAATGCTGGTTTTAACGTTTATCCATGCGATACTGAACCATATACGCTTCAAATTCAAAAAGAATCATTGTTAAAAGCCTTAAGTATTACTGAAGACGTCCTTGCCATCATCCCGGCACATCTTTTCGGTCTGCCTGCTCCTATTCCATGGATTTACCACATCGGCAGCAGCGCAGGTATTCCGGTTATTGAGGATACAGCTCAGGCGATGGGTTCCAGCTATAATGGAAAGTTACTGGGAACTCAGGCCGATATAGGAATCTTCAGTCTCTCCAGAGGTAAAGCTTTATCTACCGGCGAAGGTGGAATTATAATAACCTCACGTGATGACATCGGAGAAACAATTGAAAAAATTCTGAAATCAGTTCCAAGCCCTTCACTTATATGGTCTGCAAAACTGCTGTTAAAAAATATTGCTCTGGCAGTGATGATTAACCCTCAGCTTTTCTGGTTGCCTCTATCAATACCATTTCTCAGATTAGGTGAAACCATTTTCAACAGTAATTTTGATATTTTGAAAATGGGAGATTTACAAGCAGCTCTTGCTTCCAAATGGAAAAATAAACTGCAGAAGCTCCTTTTCGAGCGTTCCATACGTAATCGATATTACTCTGAACATCTTAATGGAATCAAGGGTATCGTGCAGATCTCTGACTTTTTTGATTTAACAGAGTTCACTGGAATCCGATATCCACTTTTGTTAAGCGACATGGATAACATCCGTAAAATTATGAAAATCAGCCATAAATCAGGGTTAGGCATAGCAAGCAGTTATCCTTGTATTCTTAATCACATAAAGCAATTGAATGTTTCTTCAGAGATTCAATGCAGAAATGCACAGGAGATCCCAGTTAAATTAATTACTCTTCCCTCCCATCCGCTTGTCAGCCACAAAGATATGGAGAACATAGTAATGGTTATCCGTTCTGTTATAGAAGGACGAAACGACTTTTCTGTCTGATAAATCTATACTTTAAAATAGTGATTGAATTTTTAACTACAACACGTTTATGGCTGCAATGTTTTCATAGTTATCACTACCACAAAGTAAATCCAGATTGGCAAGGAAACGATGCTAAGCTTTACCAGTAGATTGAGAAACTCGTATCGGGCGGCCAAGGTGTCATGTGCTACCAGCCTGCGGAGAATAAAATCAAGATTTTCAAAATTCAGTGGAATTTGTATAATGTCATAAACCCCATTATTCAGGTATGGACATAACTGGAGATGCTGTTCCGGTTTTGCTGCAATCAGGATTTTAGGTTTATTCAGGTTTGTACTGAATAAGTTGAAAAAATGTTTGGGATATCTGGGTAAAAGGTCAGCATCAATGATGATTACCCCCTGTTTGTGCTGTCGGAATTTCAGCACACCTTCTTTACGGGTAGTGACATAATCCACAAAATAACCATAGCTGGTAAACAGGGTTACCAGTTTATTGGTTATCAACTTCCTGGCACATATAATCAGAAGCCTTGTTCGATTTTTATCAAATTTTCTCATTCATCTCTGCCTGCAGGAAAAACTTTCTGGTATCAATAGCCAGTCTCTCCATTGCCCATCCCCTGCTTTGATTAACCAGGTTAGTGATTTCTTTAAGCAGTGAAGGTATATAAACTGGCTTTTTGATCAGTATGAAAGACTTTTGCCTGCCCTTTTTCTCTTCCAGAAAATCGGGTACAGGTTCGCTGTCAGAGCAAATTGCAATTACCGGACAAGCACTTTGCATGAAAATAGTACTGGCCAATGATATCAGATTTTCCATAGAATTGGCGGATTGTTGCTCTATGATTACCGAACAATACTTTTTTGACGAAAAAAGCACTTGCTCAATAGTTTTAAATGAAAATATGAACCGATTTTGCCTGTACTTCTTAAGCGAATATTGTAAGACTTCATCGCAGCAAATAACTGCAACAGCTTCTTTTTTCAGCCGTATAAAGAGATTTACTCTATTAAAGAAAAAGGATTTTACTCGTGAAAAATAGTTTAACTTGTATAGAAACCATGTTATCAGAAAAAGGATGTAACACAGCAGAAGAATACTTTCACTTTTCATAGTAAAACAGACCAGAACGGCACTCATGCAGATACTTAAATGAAAAATAACCATGATAATAACGGTCTCTGTGTGAGTAAGGCCTCTATGGATTAACCGATGATGAGTGTGTTCATTATCTGCGACAGTTACCGCTTTAAAGGCATTTATAAGTGAATCACCAGAAAAGATTTTGTGAAAGAAGCGTCGCCAGATGGCCACTGCGATATCCAATACAGGCAATCCCAGCATCAAAGGTGCAATTATTACTGGATAGCTCTTTTGCTTTTCAGAAACCAGATACAAACTGAGAAGCCCTGCGACCAGGCCTAAAAAAAGAGATCCTGTATCTCCCATAAAGACACGTGCAGGGGAAATGTTGTGGAAAAGAAAACCGCTAACCAGTCCTGCCAGTATTACGCAGAGAAATAAAACCGGTTTATCATTCGAAAAGCCGGTTAAAACCGCAATAGTGGCAAATATTACTACCATGACCGACCCAGCCAGCCCATCTACACCATCTATGATATTAATAGCATTGGTTACCCCAACCACCCAAAAAATTGATATTGGTATACCAATCCATCCAAGCGAAAAGTCCCATTCCAGAAAATGCAGCTGTTCCAGGCGAATGTCAAAAAAAGAGATGATAATGGTGGCTATAAGGATCTCTAAAATCAGTTTAGTCCTGTTTTTAAT
>CAYYNL010000028.1:0-20594 GCA_964472925.1 uncultured Fibrobacter sp.
GTTGTGCACAAGGAGATGAGGCCACTGAAAAAGATATGTGAAATGCTAAAAAAAATATTTATTTGCATTTATATTAATGGCTATTGAAATTATTAGGATATTAGGATATTCGCAGAATATGAAACAGACATTTAAAAATGAATCATTAAACGGATTAGAAAGAACATCTAAGTTACCAATTGAGATTATTAAGGAATCTGATTTGGAACATTTACCATTAATTGTTAGAAAGTATCTAAATTATGTTGGTGTTGTCGGAAAAGAGAAAGTTTATAGCATGAGAGTTGTCCTTGAAGGCAAGATACGTTCAAACCCTGATGATAGCTGGATGAAATTAACATCGAAACAATATAACTTCTTTGATAATCCGACTCGTGTTTTTTATATAAAAGCGATAAAAGTTGGATTACCTGTAATAGGATTACATTTATATAAAAATGAAAAGGCATCATTTGTAGTTAAATTATTGGGATTGATTAAAGTTGTGGATGCAAATGGTGATAAGCTAGACCAAGCTGAAACGGTAACAGTTTTCAATGATATGTGTTTGTTGGCACCAGCAACGCTTATTAGCAAAAAGATTCAATGGAACGAAATAGACTCTTTGACTGTTGACGCTAAATTCACTAACAGAAACATAACAATTGGAGCCCGGTTATTTTTCAATGAAGAAGGAGAATTAATAAATTTTGTGAGCAATGACAGGTTTGAAACAAATGGAAAGGAATACAACAATTATCCTTGGTTAACACCTGTGAAAAAGTATAATCAAATAAGTAACTATAAGCTGTGTTCAGAGGTCTCTACTGAATATGAACGTCCAGATATGACCTTTAGTTATGGTGAGTTTCAAGTCAAAGAAATTGAATATAATTGTAAGGAATTGAAATAGATAAACCCTGTGCATAATAACAACTATATGCCATGCGGGTTTCAGAGGTTTTCGAGTTTCAGTTTCCGTATTATAGTTTCTACTCGTGGGATAGGAACGCGCTTCGCAATCTCTCACAGGTGCATAGCTGCAGCCTTTGCCTGCAATATGGTTTGTCCATTCAAGATAGAAAGATATGATTTTGGAAGGCGGGTAAGCACAATATAATAGAAGAAAAAAATCACTTTCAGATAAGAAAGGTATATAAAAAAATGAGAATTAATGCAATTATTCAATGGTTAAGTATTGTTGTAGGTCTGACAATGTTTTCAAGCTGTTCACCAAAACTACTGGTCAAGAGTGATGAATCCATAAAAGAAATTGCTGTATGTACTCAAATAAATGCACTGATACCTGATTCCTTGAAAACCCAAATTGATAGTGTAACAAACAAGTTTATTGAAGATTATAATTCGGAAAACAACAAATATCGACTAATTCAATGTCAGAACGATAGTACAAGCACTCTTTATCTCGATGTACTGCGAATTAGTATTACAAACCCAGAAAAACAAGCTGGAGGAGTGGTATTAACAACACTGGGAGCAATAACTCCATTTGTCATGATTGCTATGGGGTCACCTATATATGTTTGGTTTGCCTATTTGCCTCGAAGCATGATAGCAATAAATATGAAACTATCAAAAGATATTTCACAAAAGGCCATAACTAAACCACGCTTGACTTATGCCGGAAGTGGAAAATACTTTGGCTCATATGAGAAACAGAAAGAATTGCTTTTCAAAGGTTATTATGATCGTCTGAAGACTGAAATAAAAAACATAGAGAATTAATACAAGAAATGAAGAAGCCCGTTCTCTAAGAGAAGAGGACACGGTCAAAACATACAGACAACCAAAAACGACAAACAACAATTACAACTGCAAAAGTTCAATTATTTTTTACATTAAAGTTGTTACGTAAGCATACGGTAAAACCCGTATTAGGAGCCTCTCTTTAAAAAAGGCAGTAAAAAGGCAAACCGCCAAAAATGAAATACTACAACTGTCTTGAAAAATCTTGTTCCTGTTTCGAATTTCGAATTTTTAATAATTTTGAATTTTACTAAGATTGCTGGCATGGCTATTGCAAATTTTCTTCTTTGAAAAAGGCAGTTTGCACGAGGTATTGAGGCACCCTGCCTTGGCAGAGGGCGGGAGGGGATATGGCCGGGCATGGTACTGTAAAGGTAGGGATATCCGGATCCTATGGTGGTTTAAACCTGGGCGATGAGGCAATTTTAAAGAGTATAATAGTACAGTTGCGAAATTCGGTAGATGCTGAGATTACGGTATTTACCCGAAACAGCGAAGACACCTTGAGTCGTCATCATGTGGAACGGGCAGTACAAGTGCGGACCCTGGCTCGTCTGGAAGTGGTACCAGAGGTGACCCGTTTGGATGTGCTAATTATTGGGGGTGGTGGAATTCTTTATGATGCTCATGCCAGGGTATATTTACGGGAAGCAGAAATTGCGCTTCAAAATGGTATACCAGTGATGGTTTATGCGGTGGGGGCAGGGCCTCTTAAAGAGCCGACGGTTCAGGATTATGTTAAATCGGTGTTAAATTCGGTCAATACCTTAACTGTGAGGGATCGTCGTACCAGGCAGATACTGGAAGAATCAGGTGTACAGCGTGATATATTGGTAACTGCCGATCCTGCAGTACTTTTGGAGCCCGAGCCGGTAGAACACGCTCAATTGAAGCGGGAGGGGCTTATCGGGAAGAAAAAACTGATCGGTTTATCGGTGCGTGAAACTGGGGTGGCCGCACCCGATATTCACGAGGAGCACTATCACAGGTTGTTGGCCAATGCCGCAGATTTTATTATTGAGCGCTTTGATGCAGATGTGATCTTTATTCCCATGGAACCCAGGGCATTTGATTTTCAGCACTCGCATGCGGTTATCTCTCAGATGCTTCGCCCTCAGCGGGCTTCCGTTTTAAAAGAAAATTATACTTCAGGTCAATTGCTGTCGATTCTGAGCAGAATGGAATTTGCAGTAGGCATGAGGCTTCATTTTCTCATTTTCGCGGCAATTCAGGGAATACCTTTTGTTGCTTTGCCTTATTCGCCTAAAGTGGTTGGATTTCTGGAGGATATGCATATGGAGATGCCTCCGATTCACCTGGTTAATGAGGGGCGATTGATGGCCTACATAGACCGGGCCTGGGATCAGCGCAAAACGATTCAGGAACAGATAAAAACAGTGATTCCCGTTTTGCAAAAAAGAGCTTTGCAAAACAACACTATTCTGATAGATCTGATAAAAAGGAAAATAGATTTCAACCGGGGCAGTAAAGTTGCCTGAGATTGAGAGTGAATAATGCCTCCATTAGGCAGACCTGAAACTGAACGTAAAATTCCTTTTTCTTCCGAGGCTCTACTTGTTGCCAGAACAGATGTTTTGGTGGTGGGAGCTGGTCCTGCAGGAATTGGTGCTGCACTGGGGGCAGCAAGGGCGGGGGCCAGTGTAGTTCTGGCAGAACGGTATGGGTATCCCGGCGGATCGGCTACAGTTGCTCTGGTAATGCCGCTGATGTCAGCTCACACTCAGGAAGGTCGTTTTAGGCAAGCCGGGCGAACTACTTTATATCCTACCGATCATGGTGAAGGACGTAGAGTAATTGCCGGTGTTCTGATGGAAATAGTTGAGAGGCTCATTGAGTGTGGAGGGGCAGTGCCTCCCACGCTAGAGACCGGCTATGTGGTTCCATTTGATCCTGAAAAACTTAAAATTACGGTAATGAAGATGCTTGATGAGGCTGGGGTGGATGTTTTATTACATTCCTTTGCCTTTGGTTTCGAAAAAGTAGACAACCTTTCAACTGTTTTATTTCATTCCAAATCAGGTCCTATAGCCGTTCAGGCTTATTGCGTGGTGGATTGTACTGGTGATGGAGATGTGGCGGCTTTAGCAGGTGCTCCCTTTGAGATTGGGCGGGTTCATGATGGTTTGACTCAACCCATGACTCTTTATTTCAGAATGGTGGGTTTTCAAAGACCTGCTTTTGTGGAATACATAAAAAAGCATCCGGAGCAGTGGTATGGTGTTTTCGGACTATGGAGTCTTATTGAAAAAGCCACTGCTGAAGGCAAACTGAAGTTACCCCGGGAGGATTTGCTGATGTTTGCCACTCCTCATCCCGAAGAGGTCAGCGTTAATAGTACCAGGGTAATAAACAGGTTAGCCACCGATGTTTTTGATCTGACAAGTGCTGAATGGGAAAGCAGGTATCAGGCAGATCAGGTCTCAGAATTTCTGAGAAATTATGTACCCGGGTTCGAAAGTTCTTATATGGTGCAGACTGGTGTTCAGGTTGGAATTCGTGAGGGAAGAAGAATATTGGGGGAGTACCAGCTTACTGGTACGGATGTGCTGGAGGCCAGAAAATTTCCTGATGTGATAGCCCGATGTGCTTATTCTCTGGATATTCATAACCCCAAAGGGAAGGGCACCCGTATCGAAAGACTTCCTCCGGGAGAAGCTTACGATATTCCTCTTCGTTCGCTTATTCCTCTTAACTGTGATCATTTGCTTACTGCTGGCCGTTGTATTTCGGGGACTCACGAAGCACATTCTTCATATCGGATAATGCCGGCTGCTATGGCTACGGGGCAGGGAGCGGGAATATGTGCGGCTATCTGTGCCCTGAACCAAATTGACATCCATTCTGTAGATGTGAATGACGTGCAAAAGGAATTACGTCGTCAGAAGGCCAGTCTGGACTGATTCTTTAGGATAATGGTTGAAAAAAATTCACCCAATTACCAATTTTCATTTATTCAGGTTGTTTTCCATAGATTTTAACGAGAAATAAAACAGTATTGGTGAATGTCTGCCGCTTTGGTAGTCAAGGAGCGAACATATATCCTGATGAAATATTTCAAAAACAGTTTAGTCATCTTTTTTCTGTGGATTTTCTCGTCTGCTTTCGGTTCTGTTAATCCCCTGTCTATTATTTATCCAATTAACTGGTCAGGGACAGATGCGCTCAGAAGTGGTGCATACCAGACTGCTTTACAGGAGGTGCTTGCTGATTCTTTAGTCAGTGATACGGCTTATCATTATTTTAAACTGGCCTGCATACACCAGAACCTAAAAAATTATGATAAATCGCTTTTTCTGTTCAAATATGTAGCACAAAAATGTAGTGTTTTAGCACCGCTGGCTTATGAACAGATCGCGGAGCTGCAATTTGACTCTGGTCAAAAGCAGAATGTCCTGTTTGCTTATAATGCGACTCTCAAATATAGTCTTCCTAAAAAATACCGCAACCAGATTTTCTCCAAAATCAGTCTGCTGGAGAATGTCGACTCTTCTGATTTGAAAAAAAATACCTGGTATTCAGATTATGTTACCTGGTATGATCTTCAGTCAAAGAAATCTTTAAAAGAAAACCGCTACGATTCATTGGCAAAAAAGGGGGAGTGGAGGATTATTGATTCACTTCTGCAGAATATTCAGCAATTCGATTCTCTGGATACTCCCGGATGTGTGGAGGTTTTTTCAGTAACCTCTTCTGAGTGTGTCGATTCTCTAAGTGCTGCGAATCTATTTTATTTGTCCAAAATCTCCTTTTCGTGCAAAAAAAATGAAATCGCCTTTTCCCTTTTGCAGAAAGCAAAGAAAAAACCGGGGTTCAAATCGGTTTCTCAAAGCAAGGCGTTGTATCTGGAGGCCCAGATTCTCTATGACCTGGGTAAAACCGATCAGGCTCTGAACCTTTTTAAAAGCTATGAGGCCAGCTATGGGACATCGGCTGATCTAATTCTCTATATGGCTAGGGGCTACAGAAAACTGGGAAAGTTAGCCGAGGCTGATCGATGGTACAATAAACTGGTTGAGCTGTATCCTTCCCACAAAAAAGCTAATGAGGTTATCTGGCTCAGGGCTTGGACAAAAGAGGAGAATAATGATTTTGCGGGTGCTGCAAAGCTTTATCAGCAGATTTATTCTTCCAGTGGTAAAAACGACTACAAGGAAGAAGCGTATTTACGGCATGCACTTGCTTGCTACAGGATGGAAAAGTATGATTCGGCCATAAATATTCTGAATAGGTTTAAGAGGTTGTATCCAGGATCCTCTTTCTGTTATGCTGCCGATTTCTGGAAGGCAAAATGTCTGTTTTCTCGGGGAAGTATTCTATCTGCAAAGAAACTTTTCAGAGAGATTACCCAGCTTGTTCCTTATGATTACTATGCTCACAGATCAAATCAGATGTTGCATTTACTGGGAGATAGTATTCCGCCTTATAGTGATACCAGTTATGATGTTTTGTCTGCTTTGAATTGGCTGGATTCAGTTAAATCAGCATATCCCAAAAAGGATCTGAACCCCTCTGATTCTGCAAACCTTAAAAGAGGGTTTATGCTGGCCTCTGTAGGTATGAGCTCAATAGCAGAATACTTTTTGGAATCTTTCGAGAGTTCATTTCCCGGGGATCTCAAATTGCAATTCAGTCTGGCTTACTTATACAAATATGTCGGGGAATTTACTCAGGCTTTTCGGGTTGCCAGAAGACTGATTTGGCGTATTCCTTTACAGGAACATTGCAGGATTCCTGTGGTTGTTTATTCTCTTCTTTACCCCCCTTTCTATGATGATATGATTCGTAACCATGGGGCTGTTTACAATGTCGATCCGTTTCTGGTAAGCTCGGTAATCCGCCAGGAGAGCATTTTCAATCCGGATATACTCTCTCCTGTGGGAGCAGTAGGTTTGATGCAGATTATGCCTTACACCGGCAAATATATTGCCCAGCAATTGAATGAGGAATTCTTTGTGGATTCTTTGACCAGGCCGGGTTTTAATATCCGTTATGGAGTTTACTATTTAAGAAAACTGCTGGATCAGTTCAATGAGAATCTGGTGCTTGTACTGGCCAGTTATAATGGTGGGCCACATAATGCCATAAAATGGTATGAGCGTAATAAACACGAGGAATTTGATCTTTTTGTTGAGGATCTGCTTTTTTCAGAAACCAGAAATTATGTAAAAAAGGTTCTTGGAAATTACTGGACTTACCAGAATCTGGCCAGAAACCCGGGATTAAAACATGTTTACTATCCCAAACCTGAGATTCAGGGTATTTCTGCAAGTGACTCGGCCACTGTTAAAACCCAATGAGCACGGACGCAGGATGGAAATGTTGCCCTCTTTGATGTTCTTCTCTTATTTTTAAGGCCTGAGTTTTATTGAATCGGCAATTAATGTCATTAGTTTTTTCAGTATGTAGCCATAGAGGAGGAATTATGCTGAAACAATTTCTAATGCTTGCCCTTTGTCTTAGTACGGTGATTGTGGCCCAGGAAGACGATGAAAATGTTAAGGCAAAGGAAACCATTTATGAAAAACCACCGGAATGGAAGATGTATTCTGCAGGTGCTCCGGTTATGGCTTTTGCTGTAGCCAAGGATGCGCTGTGGTATGCTACCCAGGAATGTGTCTACTCTACAGCTCTAAATAAAGTGGGTCAGCAGAAGTATCCTCAGATGGGCAAAATCGCCAGCTCTGATGTAACCTGTATGACTATCGATGCCAGTGGGAAAGTATGGATTGGCAGTAAAAACGGAGTCGCTGTCAGAATTGGTAATCAGTTCACCTCTTATACTACCGAAGAGGGGCTGCCGGATAATTCAGTTAATGATATCGCAGCTTCAAAAGACGGAAAAGTTTATGTAGGAACTGAGAATGGTGCTGCGGTATTTCAGAATGGTTCCTGGAAAAAGATTGAAGGCCTGGTAAGTGAGAAGGTTCAGGCGATAGTTATCGACAATAAAGGTGCTATTTGGTTTGGTACCAACAAGGGAATCAGTGTCAATGACAATGGCAGTTGGACTGTCTATGACATGAAAAGAGGTAAGTTGAGCTGGAATGATGTAAAGGCGCTGGCTGTGGATGCCCGCAAGGGTACTATCTGGGCAGCAGTTGGTGATAAAGATGTTAATAGCTTTGAAAATGGTACATGGAAAACCTATCTGGAGATTCAGGAAGGCATCAAAGCCATCATGGTTGACAGCCAGAGCAGAATTTGGTTTGGAACCGAAACCGGGCTTATCAAATTCAATGGTGATGAATGGAATACTGATTCCAAGCAGTTTGGAATTCCAGCTGCACAGATCCAGAAATTATTCAAAGATGCAAATGGTAATCTCTGGTTCGCCATGGAAAGTGGAGTCATTAAATTGAACAATCCATATCCGTTCTAAATGGGTAGTTTTTCCTCTTGGCATAATCATTGCTAACATTTTAATCGGTCTGCACTACGTAGTCACTACGGAGAGGGGCCGATTAAAAACGGTAATTATTCCCATTTCCAATTACTATTTTCACCATCTGTTCTAGGAAGAATGTTATCCGTTTTAACCTTCGTATCCGTAGAATAATAAAACAAATAGATTTTCTGGGAGGCTTCTGTTTATGGACAGAATTAAAATCGCTATTGTTGGTGTGGGTAACTGTGCTAGCTCTCTTTTGCAGGGTATAGAGTATTACAGAAATAAATCACCACACCAGGCTATTGGTCTAATGCATTGGGATATCGGCGGATATTCTCCTTCTGATATCGAAGTTGTAGCTGCGTTTGATATTGATAAGAGAAAAGTGGGACTTGATGTCAACAAGGCTATTTTTTCTCTTCCGAACTGCACCACAGTCTTCTGTCCTGAGATGCCTCCGACGGGTGTAAAGGTACAGATGGGTAACGTGCTAGATGGGGTCTCAGCACACATGATGGATTATGATGTTGATGTGAGATTCGAAGTAAGTTCAGAAAAACAGCCTGATCTTAACCAGGTTGTTAAAATCCTCAAAGAAAGTGGCGCAGAAATACTTCTGAACTATCTGCCTGTGGGTTCAGAAGAGGCTACCAAGTTCTATGCACAGTGTGCATTGGATGCGGGTATAGCTTTTATCAATAATATGCCTGTTTTTATTGCAAGTAATCCTCAATGGGCTAAGAAATTTCAGGAAAGAAATCTGCCTATTATTGGTGATGATATCAAGGCACAACTGGGCGCTACTATCACTCATCGTACCCTTACTGATCTGTTCAAAAAACGTGGGGTTAAGCTTGAAAGAACCTATCAGCTTAACACTGGTGGTAACACCGACTTCCTTAATATGCTTAACCGAAGCCGACTCAAATCCAAAAAGGAATCAAAAACCGAAGCGGTTCAATCGGTGGCTGCAACCAGACTTAGCAATAGAGATATCCATGTGGGACCTTCTGACTATGTACCCTGGCAAAATGATCAGAAAATCTGCTTTATCCGTATGGAGGGAAAACTGTTTGGCGATGTTCCTATGAATCTTGAGTTACGTCTTTCGGTTGAGGATTCTCCAAACAGTGCTGGTGTGGCTATCGATGCAATCCGCTGCTGCAAGCTGGCTCTTAATTCGGGTATTGGTGGCGTTTTGCATGCTCCTTCTTCATATTTCTGTAAGCATCCTGCTCGTCAGGTTCCTGATGATGATGCCTTCAAAGGAGTTGAAGAATTTATAAAACAATACAGTGTGCAGCCTGTTGCAAGCTGATTTAATGTGCTACTCGGTCAGGGCAACCTCTCTTGCCCTACCGGGAATGTCATAATTCCTTTTAATGGCTTCCCCTAAAATTTGTCCCCCTTAAACAACAAACATATTTTTATTTTTTACCTATATTAGACTGTTCTTTCAAAAAAGGAAAAATATGGCACAGGTTTTTAACGCAAATGAAGTATTTAATATTGGAGTTCAGATTGAGAAAAATGGAAAAAAGTTTTATCTGGAAGCTCAAAAGAGAACTAATGATTCTTTTTTAAAAAACATGTTTGGTCAACTGGCTGCATGGGAAGGCAATCATGTGGAACTCTTTGAGCAGCTAAGAGCCTCTCTACCCGTAGATGCAGACCCACAGATAGGGTATGATCCTGATAATATGATTCACCTTTATCTGAAAGCTGTCGCTGATAACAAGCTCTATATGGAACAGGACTATACAATCGATTGCTGCAAAACCCAACTTGAAATCCTTAAAAAAGCACTGAATTTTGAAAGAGAATCTGTAGTTTTGTATTCCTCAATGAAAGAACTTGTACCCCAAAACCTGGGTAAAAATGAAATCGACAAACTGGTGATTGAGGAACTAAAACATGTCGGGCAGCTAACTAAAGAGATTAATAAACTCCTTGCACACTGATTTAAATCTGAATGTCATCTGCTTTTATTAATTACGATTGCCGAAACTTTGTTTTTTTGACAGAAAACAATATCTACGGCCATTCGAACTGGGAGTATGGGTTTTTGAAAAATATACATAAAATTTATTTAACTGTCCTTTGTATAGCGATTCTTTTGTTATTCGAATGTTCTCTTTCACCACGATATACCCGCTCCTCTAATAAAAAAGCTTCTTTTGGTGCTGAAATAAAAAATGAAGCAACTAGATTCAATGGAACTGCAGATACAGCATATCAAAATACTGGTCTGGCCTCCTATTATAGCAGTAAATTGGAAGGCAGAAAGACTGCCAGTGGTGAAATTTTCAGTAACAGTCTTTTAACTGCTGCTCATCCTACACTTCCTTTCGGGACAAAAGTGAAGGTAACCTGCCTGGCCAATAATCGTTCGGTGGTAGTACGGATAAATGACAGAGGACCATTTCATTCCAAAAAAAGAATAATCGATCTTTCTCAGAGTGCTGCACGTGAGCTGGGTATAATTAAAAAAGGTGTGGCCAGAGTAAGAATAGAGGTTCTCGAGTAGTCTTTAACTGTTCCTTTTGCTTATTGAATTCACTCTGGTTCTCATTTCCTATTTCTTAATAGGATTTCGTACCAAAGATATTCCTGAATGGATTGTTATATCAATACAATACAAATAAATTGTTCCGCCAGGTCACAGTGTTTATATTCTGTTTTTTCCGGAGCAGGATATGAGAATCTTACCCTTACCCTTCTATTTTCCTACCATTAAGGGACTTTTTAATAATCTGATAAAGCAGAAATCAGTTTACCCTTTTTATGCATCTTTCAAGCTGACCACCCGATGCCATTTTGGGTGTCGCTTCTGTAATGTCAAAAAGGATCCGGTTAAGGATCTTTCCACTGAAGAGATAAAAGAGATTTTGAAAAATCTTTCCCGTTCTTCGATACTGATGACCAGTTTCGAAGGTGGAGAACCACTTTTGAGACAGGATATCGCAGAACTGCTCTGTTTTGCCCGCTCCTGCAAGTTCTATCTTCTTTTTACCACTAGCGCAAAAAATATCCTCTCCTATCCTATCAGAGAATATGCCAGGTATATAGATTTTCTCCATGTCTCTATCGATGAGGGACATGACAATATGGAGATGTTTGATATTTTACCTTCACTGTCTTCTCTTCCTTGTCAACTTTCTGTGCAGACTGTAGTGACCAGGGATACTATCGATGCACTGGATAAAAAAGTACAGATCTGTTATCAGAAGGGGGCAAACATAGTGATCATTCCAGCGACTCACATGGATAATGCCGAAGATTGTTTTCCGGATCTTGAATCTCTGGAGAGAAAGCTAATTTATCTGCGCAAAAGATATCCACATACTATCCATACGCCTCAGGGTTATTTTAAAGCTTATCGCAATCACAAATGCTCTTCCGGTTCGGTGATTATTGCTGCTGATGGCCGTCTCTATTATCCCTGTCATATTTTGGGAAGAAAAGGACCTGATCTGCGAAATACCGACCTGATGAGCTGGCTCGTTTCATCTGAAGCAGAAGAAGCAAGACAGTTGATGAAATCCTGTCAGAGAAATTGCGGCTGGTATCAATACTTTTCAATAGATTCTTATACATCGGTTTCATCGGTTGTTGATGCACTTCTTCCTGTGTTAGTTAAGAAAAAGAGAGCCTGCTGAATATCGAGAAGAATTTTAAATATTGTAAGTTATAGAAATTCAGAGTTCCACGGTGTTGTTAGCAAATCCCCCGCTGGAAGCTCTCTTTATTAAATGATGGGTTCTCAATAGTAAAAAAGTGTTTTAACTGGTGGTGGTAATATTTAGTCGAAAAGTGCTAATTTTAACGATTCCTGGCAATTATCAGATGCTTTTAAATAATATGGGATGATAGTGGATTTACATTAAAAAAGGAGATTTGATAATGCTTGATATTAGAAATAGATGGGCTTTGGTGACTGGTGCATCAAGAGGAGTAGGATTTCAGGTAGCATGTGCTCTGGCTTTAAAAGGCTGCAATCTGGTTATTCACAGTAGAAAAAATGAACACACTGTACCAGTGGCTCAGCAATTGTCAAAAAATGTAAAAGTAATTCAGGTGGAGGCAGAACTCAGTGATATCGAAGCAGTAAAAGAAATGGCTGAAAAGGCAGAGAAGCTTTCAGGGGGAATTGATATCCTTTACAATAATGCTGCGGTCATGACTGCTTACCGCACTGACTTTTACACTACAACTAAGGATGAGTATCTGAAGAGTTTTCTTGTAAATACGATTGCTCCTATTACTATCTGCAATATTATAATACCCCAAATGATCAGGCGCGGTTTTGGCAGAGTGGTCAATGTAACTTCAGGTATAAAGGATGAACCGCAACTTATGCCCTACGCAGTTTCAAAAGCAGCTCTGGATAAATTTGTCTTCGATATGGCTAGTCATCTAAAAGGAACAGGAGTACTGATGAATCTTATGGATCCTGGATGGCTCAGAACCGATCTGGGTGGACCAAATGCTCCTAATCCGGTGGAATCGGTCCTGCCGGGTGCATTAGTTCCGGTGCTTATAGAAGAGCAAATCTGCGGAAAACTTTTCAGAGCTCAGGATTATAATAACGGAGAATCAAAAAGAAATTGTTAAGAAAAGACTGAAAACGCTTGTCAAACAATGATGTCGATGGGTTACAGCCTTGATCTTCATTTATCCGAAAGGGGTTGTGATCAACCTTTCAAAACTTCTAAAACCTCCGAATTCTGAACCCTTAAGAAACATTTTATTTGTTATATTAAGATATCAAAGAAATAAACGGAGGGAGAAAAACCATCATGATGGACTTTAAATTCCAATGGTTTTTATTGTGCCTGACTGCCGGATTGGTACAAATTACCGCAGCGCAAACCGATTTAATCATTCCAGGTGGTGACTGGCGGGATTCCAATGGAAAGCAGATTGCCGCTACTGAGGGCGGTATTATAAAAGTAGATAGTTTATACTACTTGTGGGGCATGGATCGCAGTGCCAACAATTACGCCTTTGTAGGTATTAACCTCTATTCTTCAAAGGATCTTAAAAACTGGACATTTGTCAACCAGATACTTAAGAAAACCTCTCATCCCGATCTTAATAACGATGCAGTAGTTGAAAGGGCAAAAATCCTGCACAACAAAAAAAGTGGTCAATTTGTGATGTGGATGCATTATGAGGGGCATAATGCCTATAAGACTGCAGAAGTGGGATTAGCAACCTGTAATTCTATTGGGGGCAATTACACTTTTCATTCTCATTTCAGGCCATTGGATATCGATAGCCGGGATATCAACGTTTATCAGGATGATGATGGAAAGGGCTATCTTATCTGCACCACCAAGGGGAACCAGAATGTCAGTCTTTTTGAGCTTGATAGCACATATACAAAAGTAGAGCGGGAGATCTATCGGGGATCGGCCAGCGATGATATGGAATGTGAAGGTCATGCAATCATAAAAACAGGTGGCTATTATTTCTGGCTGATGTCCTGGTGCACAGGATGGGATTTCAATGACAATCACTATTTCTATGCAACAAAATTAGCCGGTCCATGGACTGCCGGTGGAAAGATCGCGACCAGTAACACCCATACTTATGAATCTCAGGTCGGTTTTGCAGTAACTGTAAAAGGCAGCATAAAAACGACATTTCTTTACACCGGTGATCGCTGGTCAGTTAATAATTACAGTATGTCACGAATCGTACTTCTTCCAATCGAAGTGAATGGTACGAAACTTTCGGTTAAATGGTATGACCAGTACAATATTGATGCACAAACCGGAGAGTGGTCTGCCGGTGCAAGATATTTCCCCGATGGAATCTATACAATTACAGCAAAGCATTCGGGACTGGTTCTGGGAACAACCAGTGGTTCTGAGGTTCAACAGCAAACTTTTACTGGCGCAAATACTCAACTGTGGCGGATTCAGAATATCGGGGCTTCGCATTTTAAGATCTCCTCTGTTGCTAACGGTAAAGTCCTGGATGTGTCTGGTTCGTCAAGGGAAGCTGGTGCAAAGATTCTTCAGTATGACTGGAATGATGGTTATAACCAGAAGTGGCATGTTATTGATTGTGGTGATGGTTATCATCGGTTTGTCAGTGTCAACACCTTGGGCAAGGTGGCAGAGATCTCTGGCAGCTCCAAAAGCTCAGGCGCTGGAGTGGTTCTTGGCGATTTCGCTTATAAAGACAATCAGCTCTGGAGAATTGCTTCTGCTGATAAACAGATTCTCTCAGGTGAATATTACAGGATAGAAAACCGGGCTACACAGAAGGTTCTGGATGCAAACGGGACCGACTTGGTTTCTCAACAATCTACACAGAATAAGTCAAGTCAGATCTGGAAAGTGGAAGATCTTTATAACGGATGTTTCACTGTTTCATTAGCAGCAGGGAACCTGGTCCTTGACACCTCAGGAAACTTTTCGGTTTCCTGTAGGACCGCTGACAAACGGTTCAGTCAGCAGTGGCAGATAATGCAGGTTGAAAATGGCTACTACAAAATTGTCAATCGTTTCAATGCATTGATGCTCGAAGGCAAAGAGGATGGTTCGGTAAAGCAGAGTGTGGATAATTCATCTCCAGTTAACAGTCAACAGTGGCGTTTTATACCGGCCAACCCTGTCTCGATTAATTATACTTCTCGTGACCAACTACCAGCTAAAGGCAGTGTAGCAAGAATCAATGCTGACGATATTATTTATGATCTTAATGGAAAAGTAATAAAAAGAAGTGGTATTGGTTTATCAGCAGATGGTGTGATTTCCAATGGTATCTATCTGGTCAAGAAAATGGATAGTCGTAAAATCGAGATCCGATGCATTTCATATTAGACCACAACATAATGATATAGTAGATAATGATTACTGGCGACGTGTTTTTACACCCGATACCTGCCTTTTGAAGCGTTAGTGAACAATCGTCTGGTTTATCTTTAAACCTAAAAACCGCTGTAGGTGACGATGAAGTACCGTAAGATATTGATGCAGAAAGGGTTGAAGTCCTTGAAGGTTTTATATACTGGTTGATAAGACCGAAAGGACTGAAACCCTTTATGCGCAATAGATTACGTGTTATTCGCGTCAATCTACTGCGGTTTTTAGGTTAAATAAAATTTGATTTGTGGTTTAACGAAAATAATGCCTTATAAAGAAAATAAAAAGAACAGAAGAGGTGGAGTTTATTCTGATAATAATCCACCCTGGGAAGATTGTATTTGATTGGGAATCAGACTAATTACTACAGCAATTAGAAGTAGTAAATATCTTAAAAAGGAAGCTTCTGATTATTTTTTTTCTGCTTTTACTTTGCGGGGCCTTTTATTTCCAAAAGATCCTTTAAAAATTTTACCTCTTCTTGTACGTGGATCACCTTTGCCCATATTTTCCTCCAGTTGTTTAATAGTTTAAGTCTTATGATTAATGAGCTGATAAAATAGATTTGAGCAGAATAAGTGCGCAATTTTTTATAATATGATAGAAAGCAAGCAAAGAGTATGTGCCTATTCCGTTTTTATTCGGCATCTGATTCTAAGAAAGTATTTGGCAGATGAATCCGGCCTCTGGCACCCATTTCTGCAACTTATCTGGCAGATATATCAAGTTGGAGATCTGAACTGTGGCGAAGCTTCCTGACTTATAGGTTCTAATGGGTAATGTCAGGGTGTTTAAATTCTTGGTTGTGTTTCTAAACTGCAATATTTTCATCTCCATGCTGATTACGTAAATAAAAAACCCGGGGACAAATAATTTGATTTATTTGCCAAAGAAATATACAGATTATTATTTTATCGTTTGTTTTTGAAAATTTCAGGAGCCAGGGAATACCGGTGAAAATCCGGAACGGACCAGCCACTGTGATCCTTTAGACGACATATAATAAACATGTCGACTAATCCACCAGAACCAAAAAATGAGGTGGGGATCTGCCAATCCAAGCCACTGTCCAGACCTAAAGTCGTGATGGGAAGGCGGCAGAACCGGGAAAGTCAGGAGACCTGCCTGAGATGTTAAATAACTGCAATGTGTGCTGGACAACATACATTGTAAGATTACAAGCACTTTTTTAACAGTTTATTGGTAAATGCTTATACGCATACATTTGCATTTGTTGCAGTGTACGGCCATTTGCCAATTCTATGGTAATTTATGCAGTTATAAAACTGCCTGGATTCCCACGGGGGCAAAAAGCATCCAGTCCGAACATTAGAGGTAAAACAATGCCTGTATCATTATTAAAAGATAACCCGCCATCCAGATTTCCTCAACAGTCAATCATTGAATCTCAAAAAATCTGGTGGGTAGCTAAAGTTAAACCTCGTCAGGAAAAGGCGCTTGCCAAAGATTTGTTTGAAAGAAACATTGAATATTTTCTTCCTTACTATACTAAATATTCAAACCGCTCAGACTCAAATTCTTTTCGAAAGTCATTTCTTCCTTTATTTCCTTCCTATTTACCTTTTGCGTGTGATAAAGAGCCCTGGTCACTGCTTTCGCTTAACAGGATAGTTAATATTATCCCGATACATGCACAAAACAGGTTTAAGAAAGAACTGAATTTAATTTACTTGGCATATGACCAAAAATTAAAAATATTGCCAGTGAGTCGAGATTTACTAAAAGCCGGTCAAATTGTCAAAGTTGCTTCGGGGCCTCTTTGCAATGTAGTTGGTGAGATAGTTAAGCTGAAAAATGATAACTATATTTTATTGTCGGTTGATGGTTTGGGTAAAGCATGTGTCTCTGTTGAAATGAATAATGTTAATGTAATATCAGATTAATAAATAGTTTCAGACCGGTATTTAAAATGAATAAATATAAGGTTGTATTTATTTTTTTTCTCATTCATAATTATCAAATGTCTAAATCGAACATGCTGGTGCGGTTTGTTTTGCGGAAATTTATCATTTCTTAAATTTTAATCTGCTTGAAGTAAAACTAATTATGTACTTACATCCCGAAATGGAAGCTGCTTTTGTATTATATAATCATGATAAACATACAGCATAATATTTAAAAACGTAAAGATATTAAGAGATGATGATATGGCTTTACAATCACCTAAATATAATTATACCTGATATAATCAAGATATTTAAAAATGAAATAAATTGTTTAAGATGAGATAGTCAGGCAAATTTTATGATTATCATCATTTTTTTAACATATTATAACCTATTCAATAAAAATGCATATTAAAAATTTGACAACATACAAGGTTTATCCTTTTGCGGCCATTATCGGGCAGGAAAAAATGAAGCTTTCTCTACTACTAAATGCTGTTAATCCTGCAATAGGTGGAGTGCTCATTCGTGGTGAAAAGGGAACAGCAAAATCAACTGCTGTTCGGGGCCTTGCAAGACTAATGCCCCAAATAAATGTTATTGATGAATGTCCATGCAGGTGTAATCCTCAGGAAATACAATATTGCAATATTTGTGAAAAAGAAGTTTGTAATCAGAAAGTAATAAAAATAAGCAGCACAAAAACACAATTGATTGATTTACCTCTTGGTGCCACAGAGGATATGGTGTTGGGATCTATTGATTTTGAAGCTGCAGTCAAGACTGGAAAATCTTGTTTTTATCCGGGAGTTCTTGCTCGGGCAAATAGAGGTATTCTATATATAGATGAAATAAATTTGCTTGATGATCATCTGGTGGATTCAATTCTTGGTGCAGCTGAATCCGGTTTTAATATTGTGGAACGTGAAGGAATGAGCGTGTGGCACCCATCCCGTTTTATTCTTATTGGAACAATGAATCCTGAAGAAGGAGAGTTAAGACCTCAGATACTTGACAGATTTGGTCTTTCGGTTCAGGTCGAAGCTGAAACTGATTTGTCATTAAGAATTGAACTTTTAAAACGGCGTGAACAGTTTGATCTCGATCCTTCTAAATTTGTTAAACAGTTTCATTTTGATTCAATAAAAATAAGCGAGAAAATTGTAAATGCCCGTTCTCTTCTCTCCAGTGTTTTCATTCCAAACCATCTCAGAACATTCATAACAGAAATCTGCTTACAAAACAATGTTGCCGGACACCGTGCTGATCTGGCTATAGAAAGAGCTGCATGTGCACATGCAGCTCTTAACGGCAGAATAGAAGTTTTATCAGATGATATTATTGCTGTGGCTCCTTTAGCATTACTACACAGAATACGCAATCCTCAGGAACCTTCTATGCCTCCCCCGCCCCCGTCATCACTTGACAACAATGATCATAATGAACAGGAAAGTTCTTCAGAAGAAAATGAACCTTCTCAGCAGCCGCCTGAAGAAGCAGTACAACCCAACAACAACAATCAGCATTCTCCAACAAATAATAACGACAGCTGCGAACCTGAGACGAATAATCAGGAACAACAAGTCCCTGATAATATTAATGATTCTTCATCTAAGGAAGATATTCAGGAAATAGGCGCTCCATTTAAAGTCCGAAAATTTTCTTTTGACAAAGACCGATTACTTCGTAGCGGCTCAGGGCGTAGAAGCAGAACTAGATCAGCTACAAGGCAGGGGCGGTATGTTAAGAGTACAACAGATAGGACCCGAAACGATCTTGCTCTGGATGCTACATTACGGGCTGCAGCTCCATTCCAGATTTTTCGTAGAAAATCACAACAGAATAAACAAATTGCTATCCACATTAAAGAAATAGACATAAGAGAAAAAATACGGGAACGAAGAATCGGTAATGCATTGTTATTTGTGGTAGATGGTTCTGGATCAATGGGTGCACAGCGCCGAATGGTGGAAACAAAAGCAGCTATAATGAGTTTATTACTCGATGCATATCAGAAAAGAGATAAGGTATGCATGATCGTGTTTCGTGGAAAAAGTGCAGAAGTAATACTGCCTCCTACAGGATCAGTTGATCTTGCAGGTAAACTCCTCTCTGAACTTCCTGTTGGAGGCCAAACCCCATTATCTGCAGGACTAACCAAAACAACGGAAATTCTGGATCAGATTTTTAGAAAAACGCCAAATGCTAAACCATTGGTAATCCTGATAACTGATGGAAAAGCTAATATAGGTTTAGGAGATACACCGCCTCACAAAGAAGCGATTGAAATTGCTGCAAACATGAGAGAACGATTTGATAATACACGTTTTATTGTCATTGATACAGAACCTCAGGGAGTAGTTAGATTCGATTTGGCATGTGAGCTTACATCTGCGCTTGGTGCCGAATATTTTCATCCTGAAAATCTTTGTGCTGAAGAACTTGTTAAAATAGCTAGAAACGTGAAATAGTATTTAATGTAAAACAATTTATCAAATTTAAATAAAAATGTTATCCGCCAATCCGATTATATTGGTTCAAAACAAACATAATCCTAAATGATCTCACTTCGATTGAATTTAATATAAACGGCTTTGATGCATTACTTCTATTTGCATATAGCAATCAGATAATGGAAAGCAATGTCGAAGTGATAAATATAAGGATAATCTAACCCAAATAATAAAGGAGAACATTTTTAATGAACAAATCTCAGCAGTATAGACCTTATGCTTTTGCAGCAATTGTGGGTCAGGAAAAAATGAAAAAGGCTTTAATACTCAATATTATTAACCCCGGATTGTCAGGTGTTTTAATAAGAGGTGAAAAAGGTACGGCAAAATCAACCGCAGTTAGAGCGCTTGCAGAACTTCTCCCTGAAATCAAAGTTGTGGACGGATGTCCATTTCAATGTGATCCTCAAGATATACAGAATCTATGTAATTTTTGTAAAAAGAGAGTAGATGACGGAGGAACACTAAAATCACATACAAGAAAGGTTCAGGTTGTAGAATTACCAATCAGTGCTACAGAAGACAGGGTTGTTGGTACTATGGATCTGGAACATGCACTTAAAGAAGGTGAAAAAAAAATAGAACCTGGAATATTGGCAAGAGCAAATCGTGGAATATTATATGTTGATGAAGTCAACTTACTTGATGATCATGTGGTAGATGTCTTACTTGACAGTGCAGCAATGGGAGTAAATACTATAGAAAGAGAAGGAATCAGTTTTTCACATCAGGCTAAATTTACACTTGTAGGCACAATGAATCCTGAAGAGGGTGAGTTAAGACCTCAATTATTAGATAGATTCGGTTTATGTGTTAATATCGAGGGTATTCATGATCCTGTGCAGCGGGTTGAAGTAATAAAACGTCGTTTTGAATATGAGGAAAATCCCTCAGGCTTCAGTGAAAAATGGTCTGGTGAATCAAAAAAAATTGCTAATGAAATCATCAGTGCAATAAAACAATATAAATTGGTTACTGCAGATAACAATATCTTACATGCAATAGCAAGTCGATCTATTAATGCCGGTGTTGATGGTCACAGAAGTGACATAGTAATGCTAAAGGCAGCAAAAGCAATTACGGCTTTGCATGGACGATCGATTGTTGAGGAAAAGGATATCGAAGAAGCTGCTGAACTGGT
>CAYYNL010000028.1:20694-32253 GCA_964472925.1 uncultured Fibrobacter sp.
TCAACTCTGGCGTTTGGTTGTTTTACTTTCACGATTCAGTACATTTCGTGGTATCGGTCTTGATTTTCTTACACTTAAACAAAATGCTTTCATTAATGGTATAATGCCTGCGAATTCTGAAATGATTGAGATTGGCATGACTAAATTTCTGGATATGTTAAAGCTATGTAATATTAAAAGGATGCATAAGATTAAATTTCGTGAAGCAGATATGCTTTATAAACAAAGTTTTATAGAAAGATCCGCATTCTGTAATGCTTGTAAAGGTCAAAGCCTTGCAGTTTATCCGGATGGAACGGTATATCCATGCAGTCAGCTTGCCGGCGAAAAAATGTTTTGTGCTGGAAACGTTAATGACTCGATTGATTTTTCAAAATTGTTTTTAAAAGAAGCTGAACTTAAAAATGAAAATTGTCTTTCATGTGTACTTAATACCCGATGTCCCGGGGATTGTCAGAGCCGATTAATTAATAACGGTAAAGATATAAGTCAAAGTATCTGTAAGCTTTATCAGATAATATATCGAAATCAAAAGAAAGAAACTTTTGTATGAGAAAGTTAACAATCTGCTATTTCAGTTCAAGTGGTCTGGAGTTGCCCAGCCTTGGAATGGCTGTTACCAATTATCGTCAGAGTGGCAAAAATATAAAAATTATTGCCAGAACATCAACCCAGCTTTTTGATAACTCCCGTATAGAAGCATTTCTTAAAGATGCAATGGAAGCAGATGTCGTTTTTATAAACATTCACGGGGGAAAATCAATGTGTCCTGTTTTTGAATCTATTATCGAAGAAATAAATCGTTCCCGCTCAACAGGTCTAAAAACTCCGTATTTACATCTTCAACCTACGGGCGGTGATGAAGAATCCCAATTTCTTGCAGCAAAATATTCTGATGGAATAGAAAACGGTCATTGGAATGCAATATGTAAATACTATGCACAAGGATCAGTTGAAAATCTGACTTCTATTTTTCATTATTTTTATAACATGTTCTTTGATAAGAATGCCCCTGTTCCTGAAATCCGAGAAGCTATACAGGAAGGGCTTTATCATCCAAGTGGAAAAGGATGTAAAACAATTGAAGAATATATCAAAGTACATGTTAAAACCAATGGGCCGACAATAGGAATCTGGTTCGGACAATATTATTGGGTAAACAGCAACTTAGAACACATCGATGCACTTATTAATGAAATTGAAAATCGCGGTGCAAATGCCATAGCTGTCTTCAGTTTTCGTTATAAAGATAGTAACCGTGGAAACCTGGGTGCAGAAGAAGTTGTAAATAAATTTTTTAAATTAAATGGTAAACCTGTCATTGATGTACTAATAAGTACTATAGGTTTTGCAATGTCTGTTACAAATCCAGAGTATTCCAAGATATTTCCAAATCTTGGTGTTGTGGTACTTCAAGGGATTTGTACATCTCAACCTTATTCTGTTTGGAAAGATAGTATTCAAGGACTCCCTACAATGGATGTCTCTACACAGGCAGCACAACCAGAATTTGATGGCAATCTTATAACAGTTCCATTTTCAACAAGAGAACAGGATATTATAGATCCTATAACAGGAGGATTACTGGTAAGAATGGTGCCTGTTAAAGATAGAGTTGAAAAGATTGTTACACTTTCAATTAACTGGGCAAATTTAAAGCGAAAATCAAATGGAGAAAAAAAGATTGCCATAGTTTTTCACCATTATCCTCCAAGAAATGACCGGATCGGGTGTGCAGCCGGCCTTGATAGCTTTGCCAGTGTAAATGAATTATTAAAACGAATGAAAAAAGATGGTTATATTGTCAATAAAACATTTGGAAATGGTGATGAACTTGCATCAGAATTACTCAATCGAATGACAACGGATCGACGCTGGATGACACCCGAAAAAATGGCAAAGCGGGCTGAAGCATTCGCAGAACCTGATCAGTATATCCAGTGGCATGATTCTCTTCCTCCCAAAATTCGCCATAACATGAGTGTAAAGTGGGGAGAAATACCAGGAGATCTTTTTATTCATGATGATAAAATGTTGTTTCCTGGCTTTATGAACGGAAATGTTTTTATTACTATTCAGCCTCCACGAGGTTATCTGGAAAAGCCTGATGCCATTATTCATGATTTGTACCTTCCACCACCACATCATTATCTTGCTTATTACAGGTTCATAAAGCATGTATTTAAAGCTGATGCAGTTGTGCATATAGGGAAACATGGATCTCTTGAATGGCTTCCCGGTAAAGCTCTTGGGCTTGGCAATGAATGTTATCCTGACTTGGCAATAATGGATATTCCCAATATCTATCCGTACATTATTAATGATCCAAGCGAAGGAACACAAGCCAAAAGACGATCATACTGTTGCATAATAGACCACCTTACTCCAGCTTTTACAAATTCTGATCTTTATGATGAAATGGCTCAGGTTGAACAGATTCTTGCACAAATAGCCGATGCTTCTCAGCAGGACCCTTCAAAATTGCCTGTGCTTATAAATCTTCTTTGGGATGCAGTTAAGACTGCAGATTTACATAAAGATATTGGTTTTTCAGAAGAGCAGGCTAAAACAGATCCTGATAAATTTATCAGTAAACTTCATTCTTATCTTTCAGAAATAAGTGATACAATGATCGCGGATGGACTGCATGTAATGGGAAAGGCTCCAAAGGGAGAACAGCTTATAGAATTTATCGCTCAATTGGTAAAGCTCGATAACGGTAATACACCTTCACTAAGAGAAGCTGTCATTAAAGCATCAGGTTATGATTATGATGATCTGTTAAAAAACAGAGGTATTATTAAACCTTATTATAAAGGGCTGACTGGCGGTCAGATTATTGAAAAAGCACATAAAGAGTGCCTGGAGTTGATAGGACTGCTTGCTGCAAAAAATTATTCTGAAGAAAGTATTAACGGATTATTACAAATCAAAGCTAAATATGATACAAAAAGGATAAGAGATGTATTGCGTTATATAACCACAACTCTTGTTCCTAATATAAATAAGGTAACTGATGAAATTGATGCAACAATGGCCGGGCTTTCAGGGTGTTTTGTCAATCCTGGTCCATCAGGCGCTCCGACCCGTGGACAGGCTGACATTCTTCCAACTGGAAGAAACTTTTATTCCATCGATCCACGGATAATTCCCACAAAAGCCGCGTGGGAAGTTGGTAAAAATCTTGGTGATAAGCTAATAAATGCTTATTTACAGGAAAAAAAAGAATATCCGCAATGCGTAGGAATAATAGTATGGGGCGGACCCACAATGCGTTCTAAAGGAGATGATATTGCAGAAATACTTTACCTAATGGGACTCAAACCAGTTTGGAATCAATCAAACGGTTTTGTTGAAGGACTTGAGGTAATTCCTTTAATAGAATTAAAACGCCCCAGAATAGATGTAATGCCAAGAGTATCAGGCTTTTTCCGGGATGCATTTCCAAATCTAATGGAAATGATTGATTCCGGAGCAAGAATGATTGCTGCATTGAATGAAGATCAAGATGTCAATTTCATAAGAAAAAATGTAATCAAAGACACTGAAGATTATAAGCGTGAAGGGAAAAATAACGATGAAGCTTTGCGATTAGCAACTCTCAGAGTGTTTGGTTGCCCCCCTGGAACTTACGGTGCCGGAGTTGCTGAGTTGGTTGAATCTAAAAACTGGGAAAAACAGGATGATCTTGGCAATAATTATATCTGTTATTCTGCACATGCATATGGAAAAGGAACTTACGGAATGCAAACGCCACAGGCATTCAAAAAGCATCTTTCAAGAATGACTTTAACAGTTAAAAATGAAGACTCCCGTGAATATGACATGATGTCTTGTGTAGATTTTTACAATTACTATGGTGGTTTAATTGCAGCAGTTAAAACAATCCGTGGTGAACTTCCAATGGCAATGGTCGGTGACAGTTCCGATCCCAAAAGACTGGTTTTGAGAAGCACATTTGAAGAAGCTAAACATGTACTTCGCTCACGCATTCTTAATCCCAAATGGATTGAGGGTTTAAAACGTCATGGGTTTAAAGGTGCTGGAGATATATCTAAAGTAATGGATATAATAATCGGCTGGGATGCAACAGCTGAAGTTATGGAAGATTGGATGTATGAGCGTATTGCAAAAAGTTATGCACTTGATCCAAAAATGCAAAAATGGCTTAAGGAAGTAAACCCATTTGCTCTTCAGAATATTCTGGATAAACTACTGGAAACGATTTCAAGAGGTATGTGGAATACAAGTGATAAAATGGAAGAAGATCTTCGTAATGCATATCTTGAACTTGAAGGTGAAATTGAAGAAACTGTCGGATAATTAATTATAGTATATCAATTATTAGATTTGGCATGCCAGATGTTTTGTTGGTAGTAAGTAGTAAGTATTAAGAATCGGAAATCGATTACGAGTAGGAGTAGGATTAAAAAAATACCTGAAATTACCTAAAATAGACAAAAGCAATTATGCGTTACATTTTAACAAATAAAATAATGAATTTATTATTTTTATCTATTCTAATTAGTATTATTGTTTATTAGAGTTATTTCTGATTTTACAGGTAATTCCATAATGAAAAAAGGATTGCTGATAGTAAATACAGGCGATGGTAAAGGGAAGACAACTGCAGCTCTGGGCATGGCCTTCCGTGCACTTGGACATGGGATGAGGGTATGTATTATTCAATTCATAAAAGGAACCTGGAAATACGGTGAATTGAATTCTGCAAAACGTTTTGAAGATTTGCTGGAATTTCATGTAAAGGGCAACGGCTTTACATGGAAATCAGATAATTTAGAAACAGATAAGGTAATAGCACGTGATGCTTGGGAATTTGCTAAATACAAAATAAAATCTGATTCTTATGACCTGATAATACTGGATGAACTTACTTATCTGGTAAAGTACGCCATGGTAGATGAAGATGATATTGTTAATACACTTAAAAAACGTCGCACAAATCTGCACATAGTTGTTACTGGCCGATATGCCAGTACTAAACTGATTGAAGCTGCTGACATTGTTACTGAAATGCTTGCAGAAAAGCATCCATTGAAAGCTGGCATTAAAGCTCAAAAAGGTGTGGAATTCTGATGTCAGAATACAGTATTGAATTTGACAGAGTATCATTTACTTACCCTAATTGCAAAAATTCTGCTCTTATTGACTTAAGTTTCACAATCAAGCATGGTGATTTTGTTCTATTAACAGGTCCAACAGGTTGCGGAAAGTCTACTCTGTTAAAAATTATTAATGGTATCATTCCTCATCTTTCAAAAGGTGTTCTTGATGGCAGCGTAATCGTTTCAGGTCTTGATTCCAGAACCACAGTTATGAGTGGATTAACCTGTAATGTAGGTCTTGTTTTTCAAAATCCAAACGATCAGATCGTTTGTAATACAGTTGAAGAGGAGATTGCATTTGGCCTTGAAAACCTTGGAATAGATGATCCTGAAAAAAGTATACGTATTAAATGGGCTTGTGAGCAGGTTTCCATAAGCGATTTACTTGCTCGTGACCCAAACACCCTTTCTGGTGGACAAAAGCAACGGGTAGTAATTGCTTCTCAAATCGTAATGAAACCACAGATACTGGTTTTTGATGAACCATTAAGCAGTCTGGATCCAATGGGTGCAAAAGAAGTCATGGAATGCATTGGCTATTTAAGCAGACTTGGAATTACTATTGTCATGGTAGAACACCGTATATCACTTGTTGCACCGCACTGCTCTCATATTATGATCATGAATGAAGGTAAAATTGTATGGTATGGGGAGCGTAATAATGCGTTTATGAATAAATATAACCTGTTTGAACAATATGGAATTGAAATACCTGATGAAGTAAAGCTTTGCAGAAATCTTCGATATCCGGAACTTACATTTGATGCTGACAGACTGACTTGTTATGTAAAAAATAATGCACATATTTTATATAAAATTAATTCTGAATCCGAAAATCTCAGAAATAAGAAAGCAAAAGTAGATAAAAAGAAATCCATTTCTATTGAAATTAAAAATGTGTCTTTTGGATATAATAAAAATACCAGTATTTTCCAGGATTTTTCGCTGAAAATAAATCGTGGTGAAAAAGTTGCATTTATGGGAATAAATGGTACCGGTAAATCCACTCTTCTTTCCCTTATTGCTGGTTTATATAAACCAGGTAAAGGAAGTATACTTATCAACGGGATGGACAGTTCCTCCATCCCGTTAAAGAAACGTGCAACACTTTTGGGATATTTGATTCAAAATCCGGATTTAATGCTATTTTGCGATACAGTTTATAGCGAACTTGCTTTTGGGCCAAAACATATTAGCAAAAGATTTCAAATGGAAAGCGAAATTATTAGAATCCTTGAACAATTTCATCTTATGCATCAAAAAGATTTTCCACCATTTACTCTCTCAATGGGACAAAGACTTCGAACTGCTCTTGGAGCCATTATCACTCTTAAACCTCGAATTTTGCTGTTGGACGAACCATCAACAGGACAAAACCAGGAAAACATATCAAGGCTTATGAAAATGCTCAGTACGCTTGATTTCGTTAATAATATTTTATTTTGTACACATGACTTGAATATTGCGGCAGAATATGCAGACAGGATTGTCGTTCTCGATAAAGGTAAAATTCTTTCTGATGGTACACCTATGGAGATCTTCAGCAAACCAGATAATTTACATAACGCAGGCTTGCAAATACCATTAATTAATAGAATTGTAAAGTCTCTTGATCTCCCTTTCGAAATGTGTTAACCATTTTATTGTAAATTATTATCTACATGCCATTGTGATTTTATTATCTGACACTAACAATTTATAAGTTCAGGAATTATGATAAAAAGAGATATATTGTTTTCACCAGTTCAGAAAATTGTATTTCTGATTTTTTCATCACTTTTATCTATCACTTTTGATAATCAGAAAATACTGATTGGATATTTTGTTATCTGTTGCATAATATTTCTTTTTGCCAAAATGTCTGTTGCTCAATTTAAATTATGGTTATTCTCAATACTATTAACCTTTTGGGGGACACTTCTTTCGCAAAGCATGTTCTATCATCAGGTACCAAGAACTGTAATATTTCAGATAATCTCAAAATCAACACCTGTGATTGGACCATTTACCAATGGAATTAATATTTACCGAGAAGGACTTGAATATGGAATCATACAGGGCATGAGATTCGCTATTACACTCACATGTGGTTTATTTATCTGCTTTTCAACAGAATCAAAAGATCTCTTAAAAGCTGCAATGCGTTTGAAAATTCCTGCAAATATAGGTTTTATGTTATCGATTTCATTGCGTTTTATTCCAATGATTGTGAATGAAACAAAAACAGTAATACGGGCACAGAAACTTCGTGGCTTTTCGGTAATTAATTCAGGAATATTTCATCCATTGAGAACTGCTCATTTTTTATTACGACCTATTTTAGTCAATGCAGTAAGACGCTCATCAATGCTTTCATTATCAGTTGAAAGTCGCCATTTCAATAATAGCCGTCACGCATTTTCCATTAACTCTAAACATGGAAGCAAAATTATAACGATGGTTCTATATGCAGCTGTTACATTACTTTCATTCTGCATTTTTATAAAACTGATTCACTTCCTCTACATTAGTAATTACTTCTATGCTTCCTGGCTCAGGCCTTTATATTATGCGGCAGAAAGATTTCTCTGATAAAGGCAATGTGACACTAACACCCAGCGACACAATTGATTATGCTAAAAAAAAATGTTCTTTTATTCTCATTTACATTGATGATATCTGTTATAGTTTTTCAACGTATTACAAAATCAAAAATGTCTGTTTCTACATATAAGGAGAACGGGCATAGTAAACACATTTTTTCATCAAGTTTCAATTGTTATACTACTCTCAATTTTAAATGTGAAAAGCCTCCAGAATTTATTGATATTACACTTTCGAACAACCGGATTATAAGATATTGTTCTTTTCAATGCTCTTCTCAAGTTAATTTCTGGAAAGATTTATCAGGAAGAACTAGGGTTTGGCCTGTTATATTAATTAACTGCAAATTAAAAAATGAAGGTCGCCTTAGAATCGGCAAAGACTTTTTACAATATGGTGGAAGCCATATCGATACATTACATATTATTTCAGTGTCAATTGACGGTGAAAATTCTGAAGTTTCATTGTCTAAAAGCTTTTTCTCATTTAAAAAGAGCTCATCCCATAGCAATCTTACACTGAAAAATGTTTTCCCCCTTCAAAAAATTGATATGCCTGCATCTATAGAAGATGGCCATGTTCAAACCTGGGAGTATATTGCAATTTCTCCTGATGGAAATTTATGCGGAGTTTCTTCCTTCGATGGTAATGTATATACAATTAATACTCATACCGGGAAAACTGTATGGAAATACAATATTCATGATGGGAAACTTTCCACTATATGTTATTCAAATGATGGAAAACTGTTGTTGGCTGGTGAACATAGTACCGACGGCTTTATTTATTGTTTTGATGCTTTAAATGGTGATTTGTTGTGGAAGTACAGAACCGCTGATGACATTGGTTCCCTTGAGAACACACTTCTTATAGGTGGGCGCTGGGGCGGAATTGTAAAACCAAACGCCAGGGAAATAATTGCCGGTACGGACAATCTTATTTATGCTCGTGCATACCGTTCAAGATATTACGATGCAAATGGGAAAAGGGTAAAAGAAACAATATACAGACTTTACTGTATCGATGCAGTTTCCGGATCAAAAAAGTGGACATTTCCTAATGATTCAAATCTTATAAATGTTTCATCTTCAGTTATCCATATATCGCAGGATGGCCGATTTTTAAGCTGGGTATACTTTGATTATGATAAAAAGATAAATCCATTCATCATTGTTTTTGATGCTGTATCAGGTAAAATTCTTTGGAGCTATCAGACTGATACGGTTGAAAAGTTTTTCTCGTCTTCAACTGGATATTCTGGACTTAGCTTTTCTTTTGATGGAAGTTTTGCTGCAATTCCGCTTAATGACGGTCGTGTTTTTATTTTTGACAATAAATTATCTGTTAAATTACATGCACCGGTTTTGTACAATGTATTAAACATGACGCCTCCTATTGATGCTGGAACCATACCGGTAATGACACACATAGTTAATTTATCTTTTACAAACAATGGTGATATTCTAATATTAACCGGTAACACATATACAACACCTTTTGCTTCAACAAAAATACCACCAGTTTATCATCCACATGCGAATTCAGTATTCTGTTTTTCAAAAGACGGTAATCTTAAATGGCGATTTACATTTGGTGGTAACCCCAGTGACTTGTTCTTGTCTTCAGGTCCAAAAGGAGAATTTCTTGTGCTTCCATGTGCACATAATATTCGCAGTAAAGATTTGAATGAACACGGTTTTTACCTGTTTAACAACACCATCAGTGGCGGAAGTTTTTCAAGATTAATGAATTTCTATCACACAAATGGGATATGTGTAAATGCTTGTTTAAGTCACAATCAGAAACAGCTTTTTATCATTGAAGCTCCAATAGATATGGATGAATCAATAAAAGAGAAGCTTGAGGGGAAACACAGAATCCTGTTTTTCGACCTTGAATAAAAATTTAAAAGATAAACCAGTTCCTAATATGTATATAGCAAATAATAAAAAATGTCTCTTCTTATTTTGGATAAAAATCATTAATTCTTTGCTGCTTATTGTTTTATTTGCTAATGCTTCTTCAGTGGATAACTATTCAATCCGTTTTGAATTTCCTTTTGGAATCGGTAATGCAGTCACAACACTAACAAGAGGTTCAAATGTAAAATCATTTATCAGCGTAGAAAGTTTAGTACATGAAAACCGCAACGTTGAAGTTACTATTAAATATCCGTCTGAACTTAAACCTCTAAATAATCTTCAGTATTGCAATAATAGACAAAACACATTAAAACTTCCATTTTCTCTCAGGACTCAAAATGATATCTGGTATTATCTAATAGAATTCGAGATCGACAGTCATGCAAAACCAGGCGAATATAATATAACATGTAAAATTGAATCATTAAAAGAAACAAAAGAAATTCGAAGAAAAATATACATAGCAGATAAAGATTATGCCGTTAACAATATTCGAATAAAAAAAGTTACTGTTCCATGCGATAAAGAAGGCAGAGTAATTGATAAACAGAGAGAAAACACATTTGTAGTTAAGGACCCGTCATCACGTTTTTTACGTTCTTTCTTTGTTTCTGAATCTGAACATGGCGGAGAGAATATAGCTGTTGATTTTGAAAACGTTGGTGATTTTCCTGTCCTAATAAATTTTAGTTACAAAATTTGTAATACTTCAGATAGTTCAACCGTTAACTGGCTTGACAACTTGAGAGAAGAGTCCGGTTTAAATGAAAAAGGTATTCATCATTATATATTTTTAGAACCACATTCTGTAACAAAAAGCATATTGACAATAAAAAGCCGTTCAGATAAACTCATTTCCGGTAATTATTTACAGTTTTTTTCTGCATCTTTATTTACTTCTAAAGATCCCATTTTCTCTATTTCAAAACCTCTTCAAATAATTGAATTGAATGTTACAAATGTATCAGCAACAATTTTTGCTTTTCTCATATCAATATCCGGCATTTTAATACTGCTTCTGTACCGTAGAGTATTATGGAATGGTCTAACCAGTAAAGAATATATTCTGATAGCTCTTTATTCTGCTATCGCTTTTTCTACCGTGAGTATACCAACTACTGTAGTTTCAAATTTTTTCCATGCCCTCTTAGGGCCTTTCAGTTTTCTTATTACCGGAATTTTCAGCGAAGTAATTTCATACATGCTCCTTGTTTCTTTAATTGTTCTTTTACCAAGACCAGGGGTAATAACCTGTTTTTTACTTGTTAAATTTCTTCTTTCTTCTGTCATTCTTGGAAACCTTTCTATTGTTTCCTTTTTGTGGTATCCAATGAGAGCAGTAATTCTTGAACTTGCATTCTATTTTGCCGGTATTTTTAACATGCAATCTTGTAATTCACCATCAGAAAACAAGCTCTCAATTATATACTCTGCATTTATAATATCCTGTGCAGATGCTTTACTTTCATTTGTATCATTGAACATGACCATGTTTTTTTACAGACTGTATTATGATAACTGGTATCTCTGGCTCTATACCGCTGTATCTGGATTTTTGTATACATTTATTGCGGTACCATTTGGAATCCGTACTGGTAACAGCTTGAAAAAAGTATTTATTGATTAGTTTTTATAATAATATAGAACTTTTATACTTGTTTTTAGATATTTGATAAATACAAAAAATGATTCCTCCGAAATACTTGATCTATAAAAACAGGTAAATATAATCTTTATTACTGGCTTTCAGTAAACCACTGGCTAAGCCAGTGGAGCCCGATGTCTCGTATTGGCACTATCAGTATTCTTGCTTTAGCGGCATCGCTGCTAAGTCAAGAACTATCGCATGTAGAGAAAGTACTTGGCTGTACACCTAATTAGTTTCTGTTCAAAATACAAAAAAGATTAAAAAAGGCTTGACAAAGAGG